>CBDUSC010000192.1:0-4452 GCA_965369735.1 uncultured bacterium | reverse complement strand
GGATGATATTGCCTGAGCAGCAATTTCATTTGTCTGGACGCATTGGGCGCAATCCAGATCCGTTGCCGTTTGTGCTTGAACCGAACCTGCAAAAAAAACAGCGCACGCGAATATCCAAAAATGAATCCCTGTTTGTGAATGTTTCATGTCATGTTCCCCTATATTTGTTTTTGCATGGACACTGGTAAGCTTAGTCCAATCGGGGGGGATTTCCCGGGAATCTTATCTGGCTTGGTGCAGGTTACACATTTTTCAGATCGTTAATCGCCCGCTTTGCCTGTGCTACCGCGCTGTCCACATAGGCACTGGCACCGGCGTCCGAGTTGGCGATAGCGATTCGACCCACACGCTGGCGTGCGATTTCGTTTGGCGCTTCCCCGGGTTGGTAATCGGCGTCGTCATAGGTTGAATACTCGTATGCATAACCGTGTGGCCAGCGGTTGACCGTGATTGCCTTGATGTCGCGTGCAGCATCAAAGCCGCCAACACCCAGCAGGCCGTTGAGATGTACGCGCACTTCGCGTTCGTAATCCTGAAAACTCAAGCCAAGCATTTTTTGCTTGCCGGCCCTGAATTGAGCTTTTCGATTTCCATTACCCTTTGTGCCAGGCATTGCGGTGAATCCTTGCACTATGCATGGGTCGTCAGGGTTCCATCCTTGTTGATAACTGCCGATATCCAGACCGCCGACCAGGGAGGTATGTGCATGCATACGGGCGGGGCTATAGGATGCGCTGATGCCAAGCCTATCCAGCGCCCCGGCATTGCTCAGAAGAATATTGGTGACCACAAGGGGAGTTCTGACTGCCTGTTTCAATGCATTGGCCTGATCGGCGAGGATTTCAGAGCAAAGATACGGAATGATTAAGTTGTTGCACGCCAGTACGCAACGCGAGGCGACCACCTGGTACGCATTTCCATTCTTCACATAGGCAACAGCAACGTCGTTTTTAGCTTTTCGGTTTTGAACATTGACGGCCGTCGCATTCAGTCGAATCCGAGTCGCATGCCAGGGATTGTCCAGCTCGCGGTAGTCAAAAACCGATGTGGCAATATCCAACATGCTGTCACCGTCACTGACTGACGGTATCAGCTCACGTACGATCAGGCGCGCCAGGGAAGCATTGCCATCCGGGAACATCGTCAAATCATCTGCACCGGCATAATCATCGAGATACGGTACATCACCGACGCGATCGGCACCGGCCCAGCCATCGGCCAGGAGTTCGATGGCCGCTATGGCATCTGTACCGACACCCCAGTTTCCATACCCGCCGTGGTTGAAAAAACCCCTGGCTTCCTCTGTGAGATTCGCCTTGTCCCTGAGAAATTCGTCATAACTGGCTCTTTCCAGGTACTCGGTACGTTGCGGGCCTGTCATAGGGGCAAGCAGATCTGTATCGGAGCTCAAAAACTGTTTCAAGGCTTTTTTCGACGCATCCGAAAACGGAAACTCGTGGACCGCTGATGCAAGCTCTTTGGCTGTGGACCAAACACCGACGCCAACAATCAGCTTATCGCGGCCATAATGATCGGAATCAAAATAAGTACTATTTTTCAATCCATGCAAGGCGCCAAAGTAATATCCCTGGCGATCTATCAACGGTTCCAGGTCGACACCAAGATTGTTCAGAAACTGAAGCATCGGCTTGTCGTAGCCGGGATACTCCATATCGACCGCACCACCCCAGGCCAGAAGCATTTTTCCGTTGTAGTGAAATTCGTTACGTTTGGCGTGGCCGCCAAAATCATCATGGTTCTCGATAATCAGTATGCGAGCATCATCACCGGCTTCGGCACGGAAATAACTTGCGGCGGCCAGACCGCTCATACCACCGCCAACAATGACCAGATCATAGTGTTCATCCAGGATCCTGGCGCCTGGCCATTTTTTTCCTTCTACTGCCAGCGAGTGGGCAACTTCAAATGACCCTTTATGGCTGCCACGCATACCGGTCCTGATCGGTGGATAATTTTCACCCGGATCAGTACCCAGCACATCGGATGCCGCCGTAACCCCGGGCAGGCCGGTCGCAAAAAGGCCCATACCGACACCGTGAACAAAATCGCGTCGTGTGATGTTGCACCGCATGCCAAGGCAACGGTCAGACTCTTTACCGTGCATTGTCTGGTCTCCGTACAGGTTCAACGATTATGAACAGGCCATGGGAAATCAACAAACCAGCCCGAATCCTGCGCAGATTTGCGCAAATCCGGATACTATTTTTTGTCATGCTGCAGGGCCGCAAGGCGCGAAATCACTGGTTTTGACAGATTAAGTTAAAACCCGGCCCAGGTACGGAGATCGTCATTTGAAGTGCATTCAGATACATAGCTGCGCTACTTCACAGATGCTGGTAGAGAGTCGGATTTTTTTACATCAAAACCGCGACTTAGCCCGTTTTTACGGAATTTGCGTCGATTAATTTTACGAAATATGATCTGTATATCTGCATGGCTGAGAAAAGCCTCGCCAAAACAAGACTGTATGCGCATGGCACAAGACTTGCAGACCCATAACAGGTAACAAAAATAACCCGTGGCAGCACGGAATGGGGATTCGGAACAGGAGATTCGAATGCAAATTTCTAACAACAGGCGATCCAACAACAAGCTGTTTGCCAAAACGGTTGTTGCAGCGCTCGCCCTGATGTTTTCTGGTCTGGCTTTTGCGGACTCAGTGCAATTTATTGAAAACGGCGGATTCGAAGATGCGGGTCTGTTCCCGTGGGTAGGCGGCGGTGAAACGCTTGCTGTAGTCTCCGGTCTCGGTGGGGAAGTAGACCCGAGAAGCGGTGAATGGATGGCCTTGCTGAGTGCAGGCGGCGAATTTTCTGCTGATCTGACCCAGACATTTGGCCCCGGTGATCTCAGCGGGTTCACCGAATTCGTTATTTCCTTTTCATTGAATATCGCTGGTTTCGATTTTTCACGTGACGATGACGGAACCGATATGTTCACGGTTGCCCTGGGCAACTGGCACGAATCGATGGATATCGATCTTCCCTTTGATCGCGCATTTGTCAGCGGCTGGATAGATATCAGTTTTACCGTTTCGATTGATGATGTACTTGGCGGTGAGGAGGCTCTGACACTGCAGTTTTTCCTGGACAATTGCATGCCAGGCGAGTGCAGCCAGTTCACATCGGTATTTCTTGACAATATATCGGTAGTCGCACAGGTACCGGAACCCGGTACACTGGCTCTATTCGGGATAGGCCTGCTGGGTCTGGCATTTGGCCGGCGCCGTAAGGCAAGCAGCTAATCCCAATCAGAATAACAACGATAAACACTGACCCCGTCATTATGGCGGGGTTTTTTTTGCAATCGGCGGCAGTCACCGTCAGGGTCGGGTAGCTTTACACTGCTTCTAATCTAATTTTTAGAAAAATCATGTAAGTGTCTAATAAATATAGATAACCAAATTGAAGGCCTGAATTTTGCATCGAGTGTACGGTCAAAACCAATAATCACAGCCACCGGTCTGATAACCAAAGGGCAGCATGGAGCACACAGCAACAACCAGCGATGCACACAGGAATCCATCCGCGGGTCCGGCTTGTGCATTGAACGAACGCCGAATTTTTGTCGATCGACGCAAAAGAGGCGTCAAATCGCTGCTGCGCGGAAGCGTGGTTGCCCGCAGATACGGACCGAGGCGCGATGCAGAACCCGCCGGTTACTACGTGGACTGGCACCAGCCCCAACTGTTGTACATGACCCTGGCTATTTTGCTGCTATGTACAGCCGACGCCATACTGACGCTCAACCTGCTGACCCTGGGTGCCCAGGAGGTCAATGTATTGATGGCGCGGTTGATCAACCACGACGTTTATGTTTTTTCAGCGACCAAGATGGCTTTGACCGGTGTCGGCCTTGTATTTCTTGTGATGCATGCCAATTTCAAGCTGTTCCGTATCATCGAGGTCCGAAAGCTGCTCCAGGCGTTTTTGATTTTTTATATCGGCCTGATTGCCTACGAGATATATCTCTATTTCACCATCCTCTGATCGAGTCCTGATTTGCAGATCAGCGGCCTTTATCTGACCGCAATCGGCGGTTTCGACTGGCGGTTCCCGGTGTCTCGCACTACATTTCTATACATATATCTTTGATATAGACTACGCAGTTTTATCGAGGGACGATCGGGGTTCATGAGCGAGTCACTGGAAAAGAAATATCAATCGTCGCCGCTGTTTGGCAGCAATGCGCCGTATATCGAGGAGTTCTATGAGGACTTCCTTGAAGACCCCCAATCGGTGCCCGATGAGTGGCGCGAGTATTTCCAGACCCTGAGCGGCGCCGCTGCCGATCAAGCGCACGGGCCGATCATTGCGCAGTTCGCGGCCCGGGCCGCCGCGAGGAAATTACCGGTAGCCGCATCAGGGGCGGCTGACAGCAATCAAAGCCGTGTCTCGCGCCTCATCCAGGTCTACAGGCTGCGCGGTCAGG
>CBDUSC010000191.1:0-4473 GCA_965369735.1 uncultured bacterium | reverse complement strand
GTTTTCGAATGACTGATGCGCGTTGCCCGGCGGCCTTTCACTGAGATCGACGCGAAAAAGCTTCTCAAGCGGGCCGCGATCACGCGGGAAATAAACCAGGCCTTTGATGTACCAGGCATAGTCGACGCGCGGGTGTGTCGGATGTTCTACATGGAATGTGTCTGCAACATCGATAGCCGAATCGGGCTCGCCATTCTTGTAGTAGGCATACATAAGATCGAGCTGTGCCTGTTTGGCTTCATCGCTGAACGGATAGCGTGAGGACAGGAGTTCGTAGTTATCGATCGCACTCGAGTAGTTTTTTGATTGCAGGCTTTTGCCTGCCTTTTTATAAAGGCGGCTGGCATCGGTGGCCACCGGGCGATCCGGGTTGCCCCCGCAGCCGGCAACCAGCGCCGCAGAAACCAGTAATGCTGCGATGCCACGCAGAACACCCCTGGATGTCCATTTCAAACTGTAAGAGACCGATTCCAAACGATATTCTCCAAAGACCCACACACAGAAAAGCTTCCTCGAATCACAAAGTATACCGTAAACTTCAGTGATGCAGCATCACACTGTCGACGTACCGATCGAGCTAGCCGGTAAACGCTTGGACACGGCGCTAGCGCAATTGTTTCCCGACTATTCGCGTAGCCGGATCAAGGCCTGGATAGAGCAGGGGCAGGTTTTGGTCAATGGCAAGTCGATGCGGCCGGCGATCAAGTTGGTGGGCGGTGAATCGATTGAGCTGAATGCGACCATTGATGCGCCTCGCAAAGTTGCCGCACAGGCGATCCCCCTGGATGTCATTTACGATGATGAGCACATTGTTGTGGTCAATAAGCCAGCGGGTCTGGTGGTACACCCGGGCGCCGGGAACCCTGACCGAACAATGCAAAACGCGTTGCTGCATGCCTACCCGGATCTCGAACCGTTACCCCGGTCGGGCATCATCCATCGACTCGACAAGGACACTACCGGTTTGCTGGTTGTGGCGCGCAGCATCGCAGCGCACACACATCTCGTGCGGGCAATGGAGGCGCGTCAAATTGGTCGCGAATACCAGGCCGTCTGTGTGGGTGTAATGACCGCTGGCGGAACCATAAATCAACCGATCGCACGACACCCGGTCGATCGCCTGCGTATGGCGGTGCGTCACAACGGCAAACCGGCAATAACGCACTACCGGGTCATGGAACGGTATCGGGGCCATACTCGCGTGCGCGTTACCCTCGAAACAGGCCGCACTCACCAGATCCGGGTACACATGGCCTACATGAAACAACCGCTGGTGGGTGACCCGGTTTATGGTGGCCGTCTCAAGATTCCTGCCGGTGCAAGTGATGCTTTGGCAACTTGCCTGCGTGCATTCAAAAGACAGGCGCTACATGCTCAACGGTTGTCGTTGTCTCATCCGGTATCCGGGGAAGCCATGGAATGGCGTGCGCCGCTGCCCGAAGATTACAAACAGCTGGTTGCATCGCTGCAGGAAGACCTGGCTCATGACGAATAATTTTGTGCGGGCAAAATGGCCGGCGCCCGGCAATGTTTTTGCGTTGACAACGACACGCGGTGACGATGATATGGCCGTCAATGAGAACCGGTCACGGTTATGCCAGGAACTGGGTCTGGATCGGGAACCGTGCTGGTTAAGGCAGGTCCATGGATCGCGGGTTGTCGATGTACAGGACGAGCCGGAAATTGCCGGCGTGGGTCCCGAGGCAGATGCATCGATCAGTCGCGTGGCGGGTGCGGCATGCGCCATCCTGACTGCAGATTGCCTGCCGTTATTGTTGTGCGACCTCGATGCCAGCATGGTTGCCGCAGTGCACTGCGGCTGGCGCGGTTTACAAAGTGGTGTCATCGCATCGGTAATCGATGGAATGAACCGGGATCCAAAGCATCTTGTAGCCTGGATGGGGCCGGCAATTGGCGCCAGTGATTATGAAGTCGGTGATGAGGTCAGGGAGGCATTTGTGGGCGCGGATAATTCTTTTGCCGGCGCGTTTCAGCCAAATGAAAATCAGCGTTGGCAAGCGGATTTGTATACCATCGCGACTGTGCAATTGAAATCGCTGGGTGTGGTTGCCATCTATGGGGGCAACGAATCAACCTATGCAGAACCCGACCGGTTTTTTTCATACCGGCGCGATGGTTCTTGTGGCCGGATGGCCAGCCTGATCTGGTTTGAGTAAGGAGTCCGTGTGAGCGTATTGGGGTGGATCGTCGGAATGACGCTGGCGGGCGGTGTGCTCAGCGCATTGGCGGCATCTGTATTGCTCGTACTACCCGGCAAGCGCCGCACCGATCTGTTACCTCATCTTGTCAGCTTTGCGACCGGCACGCTGTTGGCGGCGGCTTTCCTGGGTTTGTTGCCCCATGCGCTGGAGCAGGCCGGTATGGACAAGCTCCACGAACTGGGTATGGCTGTGCTCGGCGGCATCCTGGTGTTTTTCATTTTGGAAAAAATGGTGTTGTGGCGTCATTGCCACCACGATGAATGCGAAGCGCATGGGCCGGATGCCAGCCATCGCGACGCTGCATCGGGAGCCATGATTCTTTTTGGTGATGCATTACACAACTTTCTCGATGGTGTCTTGATTGCAGCCGCATTTCTTACAGACATACATCTTGGCGTGGTTACATCATTCGCCGTGATCGCTCATGAAATACCCCAGGAAGTCGGTGATATTGCCGTTTTGCTGAATGGTGGCATGCCGCGTGGCAAAGCATTCTTTCTGAATGTCTCGGTGTCGCTGACATCGGTGGTCGGCGGTTTGCTTGCATACTTCTGGCTGGAAAATACCCAGGCGATGTTGCCGTATGTTCTGGCAGTTGCCGCATCGAGTTTTATCTATGTTGCGGTCGCCGACCTGATACCGGGTCTGCACCGACGCGTCGACCTCAAAGCTGCTGTCTGGCAGATCGTTCTGATTGTCGCCGGTATCGCGGTCATCATGGCAACACACAATACCCTGCATTAAACGCTCTGTTTTCAACCACTTACAATGGTTGAAATCGAGCCATACAGCCCCATCTATTGAGGTATATCCAATCCTGTGTACAGGGAGGCCCACCAATGCGGATGGACCGTCTGACAAGTAAATTCCAGATGGCGATTGCAGATGCGCAATCGTTGGCACTTGGGCGTGATAATCAGTTTATCGAGCCGGTGCACCTTATGGTCGCGATGCTGGATCAACAAGGTGGTTCGGTGCGTCACGTTCTGACAAAAGCGGGCGGCAACGTCAATTTGCTGCGCTCGCAGCTCGGCGACGCTATTGATCGCCTGCCAAAAGTCGAGGGCACGTCTGGCGAGATTCATGTGTCCAGCGAACTTGGTCGCCTGTTGAATGTTACCGACAAGCTGGCGCAGGATCGCGATGATCAATACATCTCCAGCGAGCTGTTTTTGCTTGCCGCGATTGATGACAAAGGTGACCTGGGCAATCTGTTGCGCGATACCGGTGCGGTAAAAGGTGCTGTT
Source organism: uncultured bacterium (assembly GCA_965369735.1). Classification (GTDB taxonomy): domain Bacteria; phylum Pseudomonadota; class Gammaproteobacteria; order Steroidobacterales; family CBDUSC01; genus CBDUSC01. The sequence goes on along the minus strand of CBDUSC010000191.1, from coordinate 1,004 downwards.
GAAAAAGCCATTGAGGAAATACGTGGTGGCGCGCAGGTGAATGATCCGAATGCAGAAGATACGCGCCAGGCACTGGACAAATACACCATCGATGTCACGGAGCGAGCCGAACAAGGCAAGCTTGACCCGGTGATCGGTCGCGATGATGAGATACGCCGGACCATCCAGGTGTTGCAAAGACGCACCAAGAATAACCCGGTACTGATTGGTGAACCGGGTGTCGGCAAAACAGCCATTGTTGAAGGTCTTGCCCAGCGCATCGTCAATGGCGAGGTACCCGAGGGCGTCAAGAACAAACGGATATTGTCACTGGATCTGGGCGCATTGATCGCCGGCGCAAAGTTTCGCGGCGAGTTTGAAGAAAGACTAAAAGCAGTTTTGAGTGATCTTGCAAAACAGGAAGGTCAGATCATCCTGTTTGTCGATGAATTGCACACGATGGTGGGTGCGGGCAAAGCCGAAGGCGCCATGGATGCGGGCAACATGCTGAAGCCCGCGCTGGCACGCGGCGAGTTGCATTGCGTCGGGGCAACGACGCTTGATGAATACAGGCAGTACGTTGAAAAGGATGCGGCGCTGGAACGTCGTTTTCAAAAGGTATTGGTTGATGAACCATCGGTGGAAGATACCATCGCAATATTGCGCGGCCTGAAAGAAAAATACGAAGTGCATCACGGCGTAGAGATCACTGACCCTGCGATTGTGGCGGCTGCAACCTTGTCGCATCGCTATATCAGCGACCGGCAGTTGCCGGATAAGGCCATTGATCTTATCGATGAGGCCGGGTCGCGTATTCGCATGGAGATCGACTCCAAACCGGAGGCGATGGACAAACTGGAGCGACGCCTGATCCAGTTCAAGATCGAGCGCGAGGCTTTGAAAAAAGAATCGGATGATGCCTCCAAAAAGCGTTTCAATACACTGGCAACCGATATAGCCGGGCTGTAGTCCGAATTCTCTGATCTCGATGAAATATGGACTGCCGAAAAGGCGGCCATGAAAGG
>CBDUSC010000190.1:0-4485 GCA_965369735.1 uncultured bacterium | reverse complement strand
TTAAAACTTATTAAAATTATTTAAAAAATAATAAATTTAGTTAAACACCGGAACCACTTCGGCAATTACCTATCGACCGGATCCTTGGCCGGTGCAATAGTCGGAAACTCATGCATTATGAGCTTCCGACTCGTTGCCAAAACCGCACAACATCGCCGATGAGATAAATGAGCTATATGCGCTGAGGAACCAGTATGGCAAGCGGCTTTCGCGAGACAAACTGGCGCTCCTTGAACAAGTAGAGAAAGACATGCCGGCGACCGCCCGCGATCTTAAGCGGCTGCATGACACACTGTGTTTTATCCGGGCATTCCCCGACTCACCATCGCATCACAGCACCGCAACTCGCATGCTTGGCGCATTTGACGATATCGTGCACAACCTGCCAGAACGCCCAAGACTGGCGCTGGATGAAACAGGTATAGCCGGTACGCACATCAACTACAGCTTTTATTATGAAAGCGCAGCGACTCTTGTTCAGCGATACCCCGGCGAAATCGAAATCGACTGGGGCGAGATCGAAGATGAATCACGACTGGAAGAATTGCTGACACACATTCTCGACCCGGCAGAAACAGATTACTTTGATAGTGGTGATGCCAGTTGCCGCGACTGGATAACCCTTGCCAAGGGCGACAGCCCGCTGACGGACTTCGAGTGGCTGATGTCGCAAATACCACCGCACTCGCGCCACAGCAAGTTCTGGTCGGCGCTGTACAATGCGGCTGATCTCCCCCTGATCTGGAATATGAGCGGCTCATCTGCTGCCCGCACGAACAACGTATGGCCATCGAGAACAATTGTGTCCCGGCCAAACGGATTGAACCGCCGGACCCGGCGAGCTCGACAACTGATCACGGAGCCTCTGCGCTCAATCCGCCGGCTCTCGTCAGAGCAGGGCCGCAAGCTGATCGATATCGCAATCGCTGCACTGGCAACCGTGCACCGGGAAACCGATCATTTTGATTATGCCAACCCGGATGAGGTTTACCTGGCTGATGTTGGCGATGGTATCCAGGTAGCTGTCACCGGTCTGCTGCCCGAGCATCGGTTCCCGCTTGAATGCACCATGGGGTATTTGATTTTGGCAAACGGTGTGCCCATCGGTTATGGCGGTGGCAGCGCCATGTTTTACCAAGTCAATACCGGGATAAATATATTCCCGGAATATCGAGCTTCAGAATCGGCCCATCTCTGGGTGCAGGTACTGCGAGTATTTCATCAATTGCTTGGCTGCAACCGTTTCATTGCGAATCCATATCAAATCGGCGGTGACAATGACGAAGCACTGAACAGCGGTGCATTCTGGTTTTACTATCGGCTGGGCTTCCGACCCGCCGACCGGGAGACAAAAAAAGTCGCAAGGGCTGAATGGATAAAACTCAGCAACGGTAGCGGAGCACGAACAAGCAAAACGATACTCAAATCGCTATCGGGCAGCGATCTGGAACTGCTGTTGCCAGGCGCGACCACCGATCAGCTGATCAAGGAACCATGGCTGCAGGAAATATCAAGATCGACCACCCAGGTACTCGCGGAGCAGCATTGCGATTCTCACACACAAGCGCTGCGCAGATGTGCTGACAAGTTGTCGCACACCCTGTGCATAACCGATCGGCGATCCTGGAGCCAGGCGGAGCGTCATTGGTTCATCCACTTGAGCCCCATGATCACTGCCTTGCAACCCGAAACCTGGACACAAAAACAAAAACGCCTGGCGGCCAACCTGATTCGCAGCAAAGGGTCGCAACATGAACTGGTATTCGCAAAAAAATTGAGAAAAAACAATTTTCTTTTGCGCCAGCTGCGCAGGCATTTCAGCTCACGGTCACCGGGTTGCACTGCCACAAGACCGCATAACTGATCAAAAACTGCCATAATCAGCCAATCAGCTTTGCGTAACAGCCAGGGGTGGTTGATGGGGCACTTGTTTGCGGAATTGAGACGCCGTCGCGTCTTGCCGACTGTATCCATCTATGTCGTAGCTGCCTGGTTACTCATACAGATCGCCGATGTCTTGTTCCCCGGCGCAGGCATCCCGGAAGAAAACATCCGCTACGTACTGTTTACCGCTATTGCCTGTTTTCCCATTGCCTGTATCGTTGGCTGGAAATACGATATCACAACGCGCGGTATCAAACGCACGGCGACATCAGAGCAGGAAGCGCACGGCGAAGCCGATTTATCGCTGTGCAAAGCCGATCACGCACTACTCACGGTTTTGTCCCTGTTGACCCTCAGCATTGTGGCTGGATTTGGCTGGAAGATTCTTGGCAGCCGCGGGACCATTATCGAACCCATAGCGGTTTTACCAAACTCGGTTGCCATATTGCCGCTGATCAATCTCAGCGAAGAATCAGACAGCGAGTATTTTTCCGCCGGTCTTTCAGATCAGCTGATCAACGTGCTGGGTCAAATACGCGGGTTGCGGGTCACGCCATCTATTTCTGCCAATTACTTCAAAGATCGCGAGCTCGATCTTGAGGACATCAAGGCAAAACTCCTGGTAGCCAACGTCATCACCGGCAGTGTGCAAAAAGCCGCCAACCGGGTACGCATTTCACTGGCATTGACCAGCACCAGCGAGGGCACGAACCTGTGGTCGCAATCCTACGACCGTGACCTCGATGACATCTTTGCCATTCAAAGCGAAATTGCACACGCAGTCGCCGAGGTGATGAAGGTTCAGATACTCGGTCATGAGGAACAACGGCTGGAAACAGCCCCAACCAACAACGCCGAAGCCTATGACATGCTGATGTTGTCCCGGCAGGCACAAGGCTTTGAGCGTGGCGTCGAGCTGGTCGATCGTGCGATCGAGCTGGACCCGGGTTATGCAGAGGCCTATTTGCTAAAAGCATTTTTCTACCTGGGTGCGTTTGGATCTGGACACGGCATCAAGATCGATGAGCTGCTTGATATTTGTAAAACATCGCTGGCAAAAGCCGAAGAACTCCTTCAGGACGCCGCGGAGACATCTCACGAATATAACTGGGTGAAAGGCATGTGTCTGCGCCGCACGCTGTGGATGGGCCGCGGCAATCTTGATATGGAGCGGGAGATGGAGGCCGCGTTCAAAAAAGCGGTTGAGATCAACCCTAGCAATACGACACCGCATATTTCATACGCTATTTATCTGCGCCGCGAAAACCGGATCCGCGAAGCCGAGAACCAGATTCGCCAGGCACTGGATCTCGATCGCTTGTATCAGGGCGCCATGTATCATCTCGCGCGGGTGCTGAGCATCCAGGGCAAAGATGACCAAGCCATAGAAGTGAATAAGCGCATCATCGAGTACTTTGACAACGGTTTCGGCTCGCTTGCAGGTCGTTATGCCGATCTCGGTCGCTATGACACTGCCATCGAAACGCTACTGCAAGCGCCCGATCTCGAGGAGAGGGTCTATGGCGGAGCGGGCAATCTAAGGCATTACATGATCCGCTATCTTGCTGCGCTGCGCGACTATGAGACAGCAAAAAGATACGGCGAGGCAGCCCCGGACTACCGGGCAGACGTTGCAGATGCAGAAGAGGCATCCCAGGGCAACCCCTTTGAGCTCGCCCGCGCTGGAAAGTATGAACAAGCCTATGAAATTCTTGCCGATGAAATGGAAAAATCCGGGGCCACAGCTTGGTACCGGTTGAATGAACCAGCCGAAATGGCGCTTTATGCTGGAAGATTTGATGACGCCATTTTTTGGTATGAAAAAGGACTACCCAGTCTGACCGATCCCATCCGCCCTGACGTCGGGAAAAACATCGTAAGTGAGGCGTTGGGTCTCGCCTATGCGCTGCAAATGACAGGCGAGACCGCCCGCGCAGCCGTATTGTTTGGCCGCATACTGGACATACTCGACGGCCGCAGACGCGTGGGTATGGAAAACATCGGGGTCATGGACGCGTGCGTCTATGCGAGTCTCGGTGAAACTGAAAAAGCGCTGGCGGCATTTCGTGCAGCCATCGATGCAGGCTGGCGCGGCTTGTATCACAACTGGATGATGGAGCAGCCGATTTATCTCGACTCGCTGGTCGGCAACCCGGAATTCGATGCCATGGTAAAAGAGATCGATGACGATCTCGCCGCGCAGCTAAAGCGCATTCACGAAATCATATGATGGTCACTGGTGCCGGTGGTAACTTAATTAACTTATTTGAAAAATAAGTTAATTAAGTTACCACCGGCACCGTATTAATGATGTACGTGCTCCGCTTCCTGGGCCGGGTCAGCGCCAAAAAAAGTCACTCGTGACAGGAAAGTGTAATCGGCATCGATAGACATCAGTATGATCAGTACACCAATCGCCACCGGCGGCAACAGGATCGCATAGATCAACGCCAGCCTTTCCCAGGCCATATGCATGAAAATGGCAATAATCAGCCCGGCTTTCAACAACATGAACATTATGATCAGCGTCCATCGCAGCATGCCTTCAAACTGCAGGTAATCGACCATGTAGGAAAAGAAGCTCAGTACAAACAGCAGTCC
>CBDUSC010000189.1:0-4492 GCA_965369735.1 uncultured bacterium | reverse complement strand
GATTTTATCAACGACGGTCTGGCCGAATTGATCGCGTTTTTCCGGGGTCCATGGTCCGTCGGCGAGCTTCGGTGGGCAGTACTGCACAAAATTTGACATCCAGTGTTGCCCGGGTGGGGCGACAGTTGGATCCCAGGCCGACGGTATGACGGATTCCACAAATGGATCATCGGACCAGCGACCATGTTTCCAGCAATCGTATGCCCGTTCCATGGTTTCCAAAGAACCCGTGAAACCCTGACCGCCGCGATCGATGTAGCGGTTCTCCGGTACGCCTGTGAATTTCGGCATCGCCGACAGCGCGATATTGACCTTGCCCGACGAACCCCGAATCTTGAAGTTGCAGGCTTTCTCGTAAATGCCCTCCGGCAAGTCGTTTTTATCCATGATGCGGGTAAAGGTCCGTTTCGCATCCAGGTTCGATACGACAATGCCTGCCCTGATCTCGTCACCATTTTCGAGCACCACGCCGACTGCCTTGCGATTTTCCACGCGCACTTTCTGCACACCCGCTTTTGTTCGTATCTCTCCACCGTGTTCCTGCACAGCACCGGCAATGGCATTTGAAATGGCGCCCATGCCACCACGGGCAAGCCCCCACGCACCGATGCTGCCATCGACATCACCCATGACATGATGAAGCAAAATATACGAGGAACCCGGTGAGTAAACACCCAGCGCCGTGCCGATAATGCCCGCGCTGGCCATCGCGGCCTTGACCAGGTCGTTCTCGAAATAATCATCAAGATACTCAGCCGCGCTCATGGTGAAAAAGCGAACATATTCATAGAGTTCTTTTTCGCCCAGAGCCCAGAACTGTTTGGCCAGGAAAAGGAGTTCCCTGATATCCCTCGGCCGAAACGAGGTCGGATCGGGTGGCGTGCGGAGCAGTGTTTTGCGGATGAGATGCGCGTAGCGCGTCAGATCCGCCTGGAAGCGATGCATTGCGTCTGCGTCGTGCGGCGAGTGCCGCTTGAGTTCAAGATGGGCTACCTCTTCATTGTGATAGGCAAACAGCCTCTCATCCCCATCGCCAAAGTTGATGGTTCCAAGATAGGGCACCAGCAGCAAGCCGTGCCGGCCGAGGTCCAGGTCGCGGTGCAATGCCTGCCGCAGCATGCTGCACACATACGAACTACTCGAATAGACCCAGCCCTTGTGAAGTTCCCGGGAAGAAGACGCGCCACCGATATAGTCGTTCTTCTCAAGCACGACAACGTTCAGACCGGCCTTGGCCAGGTAGGCGGCATTCGCCAGGCCGTTATGACCTGCACCAATAATGATTGCGTCGTATTTTTTCATCGCAGAATTTCACCTGCGGCGTTGTGCCCGGCACCGCCCATAATGTCGCCCCCTGGATGACAACCCGCGCTACACAGGTAAAGACCGGGTATGGGCGTACCGTATTGCGCGGCTTCATACGTCGGCCGCATCATGAGCATTTGATCCATCGCCAATTCAGTGTGATGCCAGTGACCCCCGGTCACACGATAGTCTTGCTCGAGATCATATGGCGTCAGAAATTCCTGGTGAATGATTTGCTCGCGGATACGGGGTGCGTATTGAGCGATGGTGTCAATAGCCCGTTCGCATATCAGATCACGAGCTGCGTTGGTCCATCCTCCCTTGAGTCGATATGGCACATACATGACGTGAGCCGACAATACGTGTTGGCCTGTCGGAGCGAGCGATGCGTCGTGCACACTTGGGATCACAATCTCCATGACCGGTTTTGTGGCGCACTCGCCATACTTGGCGTCGTCAAAGGCGAACTCGATGGCATCCATATCCGGTGCAATAATCATTCGACCATCCGGTTGCTGGATTCCGTTGAACTCCGGCAACCCATTCAGCGCGAGGTGTAGTTTTGCGACATAGCCATCGCATCGCAATCGCCGGATTCGATTGGTGAAGCCGATATCAAGATACTCGACCCCGACCAGCTTAAGGAAAGTCCTTTGTGGATCAGTAGCCGAGATAACGCGATCAGCTTCAATCTTTTGGCCATCGATCAGTTGCACACCCGTCGCAACCAGGCCACCGGCGCTCCCGTCAATCAATATACGTCCAACCCTGGCATCGCATCTGATTTCAGCGCCCGATGATTCAGCCGATGCACACAAGGACAATACCAGGCCATTCACTCCGCCCGCCGGGATGGCGTGGCTACCCCCGGATTCCCCGGCCATGCGATACAGCATCGCGAGCACGGCACCATTGGGTGATCGGGGCGCCAGTTTCGAACCCACGAGTCCATCCCAGCTCAAGGTTGCCTTGAGAATCTCATTATCGAAATACTCATCCATAAGGTCACGGGCTGGAAGCGTGGCAACCCGCATGAATTCCCGCATATCCTTTTTGCCCATACGTCGAATATTGAGACCAAGGTGTGCAAAGGTCTTCAGATCGGTAAGGCTGTTGATACCAATCCGCGGCATTGTCTTGAACCAGAAAGGCCTCAGCACATCAGCAAATCGTTGCATCAGACGAGAATAGTTGCGGTAGGCATCCGAGTCGTCTGCACCGGTTCCACTCACAGAGTCCTGGTGCAAGATGACATGGTCTTTGTCGGCACTCAGCCCCACCGTTGGCATCGTCTCCGCTGGTGTCTCAAATCCATGCGAGGCCAGTTTGAGGTCGCTGGCTATTTTTTTGGGGAAATGGCTGAGCGAGTGTGCAACCGACGCGTGAAAACCGGGATGGAATTCGCGGCCGGCGGCCAGCCCGCCGGGTGTATCGGATGCCTCAAGCACCAGCACACGTTGGCCGCCCTGCGCCAAATAGGCGGCGCAGACCAATCCGTTGTGCCCTGCCCCAATAATGATCGAGTCGTACCGATCCAATCTTGTACCCGTTTTTTTGCTTATTGGCCCAAGGTGTACGCTAGTTACCGCGTGCCCGCAAGACTTCCGCGCCTACACGCTCAGGGCACATTCGGCGTGACCTGGTAAGGCGAAATGACTTTGCATTGACTAGAATCTGTCGATGATGCGATGTATTACACACGTGAGTCTTGCCATTTGCGGCCTTTTGCTGATGCCGTGGTGCGCAGCTGAAATTCCACTGGATGATGAAGGTCGTTTTGCCGCGTTTGGCGATTTTCGGACCCGAGCGGAGCAAGACTGGGATTCCAGGAATAGCGATGGCAGCAAGCGGGATGATCGGGCGCGCTTGCGCATACGTGCCCGGCTCGGTCTCAACTTTCACATATCGGATAGCTGGCTGGCCCAGCTACGCGTTGCAACCGGCGCCGATGACAACCAGCAATCGACAACCACCACCATTATTGATTTCAACGGCAACAGCACCGGTGACTCGCATATCAATTTTGACCGCTATTTTATAAAAAAAGATTTTGGCAAGGGTCATGCCTGGGTGGGCAGGAACCTGATGCCCTTCTGGAGGCAAAACGAAAGTTTCTGGGACAACGATGCGCCGGTCACCGGCATCGCATTCAACTACAAGATTCCCTTGAATGAATCCAGACTGATGAATGATTCCAGCCTGATGTTCAATACCGGGTATTTCATGTTACCGGTCGGCATGCGGGACACTGCCGGCAATCTTGCGATCGGCCAGGTGGTATATAAAACAAAAACCAACAATATCGATTGGACACTGGCGGGTGGTGTGCTGTTATTCGATGCAGACCCGGGTGACAGCGATGCCGATCGTTTGCTGGATAACAATGGCTCACGCGATTACACCCTCTGGGTAACCTCTGCCCAGGCGCGGTTTGATTGGGCGGCCAGACCACTAATCCTGGGGTTCGACTACATACACAATTCGAAAGACTACGATTCTGTGGGCGTCAATGCATTTACCGCTTTACATCGAAACGAAACCGATGCCTGGCATGTACAGGCGCTTTTGGGTGACACAAAAAACAAGTGGGACTGGAAAACGGGTGTGATTTATTCGCGCGTCGAGACATTTGGCGTCCACAACTCGTACTCCCAGGACGACTCGGTGCGCTGGGGCGCCAACAATCAGACCCGGGCCAGTAATTTTGAAGGAACGGAGTTGCACTTTGGCATTGGCCTGGGTCACCAACAAGTACTGCTTGCGCGACTCTACCTGGTTGATGCTATGGAAAAACATGCGACCACCGATGTCAGCAAAGAAGACGGAAACCGGTTTCGCGTCGACTATACGATCAGTTTCTAAGGTTTGGGCCTGTCGCTGCAGGCTGCCACAGCATCACGAATATGCTCCAGTAGCTGTCGCTGGCTATAGGCGTTCTTCTCCACCACTTCTTCAACCACGCCCGCCAGTTTCCTACGATCGTCGGCCGTCAAATCTTTGGCGGTAACGACTATGACCGGTATATGCCGCCATTCGGGCCTGGCCCGCATTGCAGCGAGGAATGCAAAGCCATCCATCACCGGCATCATCAGATCCAGCAGGATCAGCCTGGGGGAAATATCCGGCATCATATCCATGGCTTCCTGGCCGTTACTGGCCTCGGACACCGTCCAGCCCGCCTTTTCCA
>CBDUSC010000188.1:0-4522 GCA_965369735.1 uncultured bacterium | reverse complement strand
CCGGGCTGGCGGCAATTGGCCGTGCGAGATCCTCCAGCTCAGAACTGCCGTACCCGACCACCGATACTTCATGGGTCGGGCCGGTGACCACCATGCTGTCAATATTGATCGCCGCGGCTGTATCCCGCATGGGGAAAACCGGGAAGCTCGCATAGTATTGTGATCCCAGCAAGCCGGATTCTTCTGCGGTAGCCGCAACAAATACCACAGATCTTTTGAACGCATTGTCCGCAGCGGCAAATGCGCGGGCCAATTCAATCACACCCGCCGTACCGGTTGCATTATCCACCGCGCCATTGGATATGCCATCGCCATCCGACTCCTTTGTCCCCAGGTGATCCCAGTGCGCGACGTAGACCACAGCCTCGTCAGCACGATCCGACCCGGGCAAAACAGCAATCACATTATTGGATTGCAACGACTCCAGTTTGTTGTCCAGCGATGCGGTAAACGCAGCATCCAGAGAATAACCCCGGAAGCCCTGCGTTTTCGCAGCCTGCATGACCGATGCAAGACTGTTACCCGCTGATTCAAAAAGTTGGGTAGCTGCCTCCTGGCTAATCCAGCCTTCAATGTTGCAGCGTGACATATTCCCGTCTTCCCTGTTCAGGTCATAGCGGGGCCGTAACCCGCCCTGGATGACGTTCCACCCGTATCCGGCACCACCGGTATGGTGAACGATCAAAGCGGCAGCTGCGCCCTGTCGCGCGGCTTGTTCGTACTTGTAGGTCCAGCGACCGTAGTAAGTCATGGTGTTGCCCTTGAACAAGGCATCATCCTGGGTCGCAAAACCCGGATCGTTGACCAGGATCAGCACGGTTTTGCCACGCACGTCCAGGCCATCGTAGTCATTCCAGTCGTACTCGGGCGCAACAATTCCATAGCCGACGAATACGATTTCGCTATCGACGACTTCTTCGTGCTCAATGACACGCCTGGTCCACATCACGATGTCCTCGCCGATGACCAGATCGCGATTGACACCGTCTCTGGAAAATCTGATGTCCTCACCAAGCGTACTGGTGATGCGCATCAGCGGAACCGGCTGGAAATAACTGTCGCCCATACCCGGTTCAAGACCCGCCGCCGCAAATTGATCGGCAATGTATTTGATCGCTTTGTTTTCGCCGTCGGTGCCCGGCTCGCGCCCTCCGAATTCATCGGATGCGAGTATTTCAACGTGCCGGGCATATGAATCCCGGTCGAATACCTGCAATTCGTCAATGGCGCCCTGCCCCCTGGTATCCGATTGTTGACAGGCTGCAATACCCACCAGAAAAACAAGCAATATCAATCTTGATTCATGCATTCGTACTATCCTTAAAACAATCCACCCACAACACCCGGTGCAAATCTATGGATAAATTCGACCTGTGGCAAATCGATGCGTTCACTACAACTCGTCTTAGTGGCAATCCCTGTGCAGTCGTATTTGATGCCGATCCGCTGGCTTCCGGGTTGATGCAGTCCATCGCACGAGAGATGAATTTATCGGAAACCGCTTTTGTCATCCAGTCCGACAAAGCGGATTTTGGCGCCCGGTATTTTACACCAGCCGAGGAAATTCCATTGGCCGGTCACCCTACAATATCCACCATTCATGCCCTGATCGAACGCGGTGCAATCGATACAAAAAAAACCAATAGCGTTACGCTCGAACTCCCCGCCGGCATCATTCGAATCGATATATTCCCCAAACCCGATGCCCCGCATATCGTCATGTCGCAAAAGCGACCAGAATTCATGGATGTTTACGACCCGGCGGAGATCGCACCCGTGTTTGGTCTCACGCCGGATGAGCTGATGCCCGGAGCCAAAATTCAGACGGTGAGCACGGGGACCCCGCAGCTCATGGTTCCGGTCAGAAATCATGAATGCCTGCGCAAGGCGATACTGAATGTCCTGGGCTACATCAATCTGCGCGAGCGTGGTGATTTTTTCAGCCCACACCTGTTTTGCCTCGATGGCGTCACCCCGGAGGGGGATACCTTTGCCAGGCACTTTGGTACCCCACCCGATTTGTTCGAAGATCCGTTCACGGGTTCCGCTACCGGCGGAATGAGTGCCTACCTGTGGCGCTACGGTCTGATCGACTCGCCACATTTGACAGCCGAACAGGGTCACTGGATGAACCGGCCGGGATCGGCGCTGGTTGACGTCATTGGCCCGGCCGATGACATCAATACGGTAAAAGTCGGTGGTCAGGCGGTTACAGTGATGAAGGGCGAACTAAAAATCTGAATACTCAGGGAGTTTCTGTTTTTTCTTTTTGCTCCGCTTCCTCAGATTCATCTTTGCGTTGTGGCGGGTTGATCCAGATGACATCCGCGTTACGGACGGTGGCTTCCTGGTTGATGCGGTTGATTTCGTACACATCCAACCCGTTTGTAAGGGGTGATTCGTGTGCGTCTGTTTTGCCCACATGGCTGCAGCCGCCGAGGCCAGTGGCCAGCCCCGCGGTCATTATGATCAGACAAATGGATACAAACGGTTTCATCAACAATATCCCGGATTCCTGCCTGCTATACCGTACCGGTCAATAGTACTAAATTGGAAAGCTGTTGTGGGCTGTTAGTTCCGTATCGGTTTCACGTTTTTGGCAAGCCGAAAGATTACTGCGGCGCGTCATTCTCGGCATGTAAACGGTCGCGCAGATCCGTTACCTTCTGTTCCATTTCTTCACAGAGTTTTTTGTACTCGGGGCGGTCACGCAGTCGTTCCAGACCCGGATCGCTTTCCATCCACCAGTGATGCCGCCAGCCTTCCTGCATCGCCTTGCCAAGGTAGTCGAGTGCATCATCGGAACGATCCTGCTGACACCGTATGACTGCTGCTATATAGAAACCCACCGGCTCGCAAAACCCCTGGTCCCACATGCCCTGCAAAAAATCGAAACAACGATCCAGCAACGCATTGGCCCGTTCTTTTTCACCGGACGCAAGATAGATGCGCGCCAGGTCGATGGCATACAGGTAGCCCCAGCTCAGATCCGTTGCATTCAACAAGGGGCCATGTGGTGTCGCCGGCTCTGGATCCGCGCTCTCAAGCAGTCTGCGCGCTTCATCCAGGTTGCCCTTGATCATTTCCGCAAAACCCATCGCTGCGATTACAGCGGTTCTCTCGGGCAGCGCTTTATAGCGATCAAGACAATAATTGTAGTAACCATCGATATCTCCGCGCGCCATGAATATCCAGCGTCTGCGCGCAATAACCCAGGCGTGATCGGGTGCAATGGTGATCGCGTGCTCGATCCAGCGCTCGGCGTTTTCAAAATCTTCAAGTTCAAGATAGAGCAAGGCCAGGGATGCAGGGAGTATCCAGGTGCCGGGGTCCAGTTCCTGCGCACGCCGATAATAGTCGAGTACGTTTTCCATACGGCCGGTCAGTCTTTCGAACAAAGCGATATTGCGATAGGTGCCGGCAAAATCGGGGGTAATTTCAAGGACACTGCGAATCTTGTCGCGCGCTTCTTCCTGACGACCCAAATGAAAATAATTGTGAGCGATATTGACTGTGACAATTGGCGACAGTGGATCCAGCCGGTGCGCAGCCTGGTACGCTTCATCGGCATCCAGATAACGACCCTGATCAACCAGTGAATTGGCAAGCCACATATGCGCCATCGCATAATTGGGATTCAGTCGAATCGCTTCGCGCAATGCTTTTTCCGCAGCGGGAAAGCGTCTTTTGTGCGACCTGATCAGGCCAAGCGCAGCGTGCGCTTCTGCCAGATCTGCATCGATCTCCAGTGCTTGTTTGGCAGCCTGCTCGGATAATTTCACCGCTTCCTCGTTGCTCAATGTTCCATATTCATAGAGTAAGGAATAAGCATCGGCGAGACCGGCATAGGCGACAGCAAATTGCGGATCGATCTCCAGTGCCTGGCAAAAACAGTCGCGCGCGCGTTCCAGATCGGTTGAATTGCGCCGGTGCCAGTAATGCCTTCCCTTGAGATAAAGATTGTATGCCTCGACACTGATTGTCGGATGCGTACTCACTTTGTCCACCGGCATCAGCCGTACCTTCAAAGCCTCTACCACGAGGCGGGAGATTTCATCCTGGATTTCAAAAATATCATCCAGGCGATTTTCAAACACTTCCGACCAGTAGTGATAACCGTCGCGTGTACCAACGAGCTGCGCAGTAACACGAATCTTGTCTCCGGACTGCCGCACACTGCCCTCCAACACATGCGCAACATTCAGTTTCTGGCCTATTACCCGGACATCCTCGTGCAATCCCTTGAATGCAAATGCCGATGTCCTGGCCGCAACGCGTAGACCCGGTACTTTTGCCAGGCGGTGCAACAACTCTTCCGCAAGCCCATCGGAAAAATAGTCGTTATCGCTATCTGCACTGAAGTTCTCAAACGCAAGCACGGCAATGGATTGATCTGGCGCATCGGTTCCTGAAACCGGCTCCCGTACAGCCACCGGCGCAGCCGATTCTGCGTCTGTATTTTCGACAACAGCGTCGAGATCGGCTGTTTTCTGGATACCGTGCGGTGTGATGTCAAAAATCC
>CBDUSC010000187.1:0-4523 GCA_965369735.1 uncultured bacterium | reverse complement strand
CAGCCAGCGCCATGAGCAGCAGCGATATAGCCATACCGGTCCGGCTGCCGACTGAAAACGCACCGGCGAAAATCAGCAATGAGTCAAAGAAGTAGTGCCGGGTGAAGTTTTTCACCAGGCGATAAAGCGATATGGCCAGGGGTACTACCATCGTCAGACCCAGCACATTGCCGGCAATGTAATAGGACTGGGTGCCGAACCCATAAATTGATCCGGCGGAAGTCTGGTAGGTAGGGATTCCGATCCCGAAAACCAGGGACACAACGACTACCGCCGCAGTGATTTTACCGTAGACAATGACCTGCTGTATAAAATACTCGCGGCTGACACCCATATATCGAATGGTGAAGCTGAGAAGGATATAGCACAGGGGCAAAAACAGAATATTGGCAGAGCTGCCCAACTCGGCACCTACATATACCTGTGAGTAGGCAGACCAGGTGAAAAATTCGAATACCAGAAATGCCAGGTAAAAAAGCGTCATCAGGACGATCGACCACCTGGGTCTGACAAGTAGCAGGACCAGCCCAAGCGCCAGTATCGCCCCGCGGTACATGCTGGCCAGTACACCGATACCCAGCTCTGTGACCAGGAAGCCATGCAACCAGTCAAAGATCGCGGGCCCGACGATAACCAGCCACACCAGCATTTGCCCCAGTTTTTGGGTGCTGATCGTCAGGCGGTGCCGGTTTTCGTCCAAATATCGCACAGCTGCATAGTTTACCGTAGATCAATCCGCTCGCCCAAAAGGTGTGCGATAATCCGCGTCGCGGAAATGCTGCGGTATTCACGAATGCGAGTATTGATTCTCTCAAACATGTACCCCTCGGAGCAAAAGCCATTTGCCGGGGTATTTGTAAAAAACCAGGTAGAAATACTTCGAAAAGAACAGAGCCCTGAGCTGCATGTGACCGTCGATGCCATGCTTCGCCGTTTTACAAGCCCGCTCGGCACTCTGCTGAAATACATGGTGTTCGCACTAAAATTCCTGCCCAGAATTTTTCAGCGCTACGACATCGTCCATGTGCATTTTTTTATACCACTGGGATTTTTGGGGGCTGTATACAAAGTGCTGCACCCACGATCACGCCTGGTGGTGACCTTTCATGGTGGGGATGTCAATGCCAGGCATTTTAATGGCATACCCGGAAAATTCTGGCGCGCGGTTAGCACCCGGATTGATTACGGTATAGCTGTAGGCCCCGGGGTCGAGGAGAGTGTGAAAAAGTATCTTGCTGTGGACAATTGCAATGTCAGACCGGCAGGCGTGGACTCGAGGAAATTTTTTCCACCTGCTGAGCTGCAAATTGAAAAAAAATACGATTTTCTGTTTGCGGGTTCGTTTTCGCATCGCAAGGGAATCGATCTTCTTGTTGAAGCGCTTGGGGATGAGCGATTCGCATCACAGCGATTGGCGTTCGTCGGCACCGGGCCCATGCGCAACTTGATAGAATCGCTGGCAAGCAGTCGCCAGTGCGAGATTCTGGATCACTTGAGTCAGGATGAGTTGCGGCAAGTGTACTGGGCATCAAAATTCCTGGTTCTGCCCAGCCGTTCTGAACCATTCGGCCTGGTGGTCAGCGAAGCCATGTATTGTGGAACCCCGGTGATTGCCAGTGATGACGCCGGACCCATGCTCCAGATGCAGCACGGCGAGAATGGTTTTGCATTTGCCAATGGATCTGTAGAGGAACTCAGGAAAGCGTTGACCACGGCCATGAATCTCGACGAGGATGATTACAGGCGAATGGTAGCCAATGCGACAAAAAGCAATCGCGATTTTGATATCTTCGAAGTTACCAGGGATCTGGCAGGCCAGTATCGAAGTCTCTGTGCAATGTGAGTGATGGCATACGATGAATCTGTTACATAAGTTCTGGAGATACAGTTGCTATTTTTTGTATATAGCATTCTTCAGGTACACGCCCGAGGATTATCGACCGTACTCACTTGGATTCCCTCTTGTGCGGCGTTTCCTTGTAAACCAGTTTGCTGAACGCTGTGGCAAAAACCTCCGGGTCAATCACAACGCAGACATCTCTCCCGGCATCGTTATTGGCGATAATTCAGAGCTGGGTACCTTTTGCCGGATCCACTCCAATGTTGAAATTGGCGATTACGTGATTATGGGGCCGCACATAAAAATCTACAGCCGCAATCATGTAATTGATGATGTCGATACCCCGATTGCCTTGCAAGGCAAGGTAACAAGGAAAACGGTAATCGGCGACGATGTCTGGATAGGTGCGAACGTCATCATCGTCGCCGGGGTCACCGTAGGATCGCACAGTGTTCTGGCCGCAGGCGCCGTGGTGACCAAAGACGTCCCCGAATACAGTATTTTTGGAGGCAATCCTGGTGCGGTAATACGGGACCGGCGAGAGGCTGGGCATCAGTGAGCGTGGGCTCTTCCGCGAATATTCTGTATGTGTTGGGGGCCGGTCGCAGTGGAACCACGATTATCGCTGCCATGCTTGGGGAGCAACAAAATATCCATTGGCATGGTGAGCTTGTTCACCTCGCCAACTGGAATGACCCCGATCAAAACTGCTCCTGCGGCGAGCCTCTTCGTATTTGCCCGTTTTGGCAATCACATGACATCGCCGATACGCTGGGTCCGGGCATGGCTGCGGCACAGAAATTTGAAGCACATCGCCGGGTACCCATGTCGCTATTGCTGTCTCACCGATACCCGGGCGAGTACCAGGAGTCTCAGTCATCCATAGTGAAATCACTGGCCGGAAAGGGCGGATGGCTGCTGGATTCATCCAAGTATGTTGGCAGGGCGCTGGGTCTGGGTAGCTGCCCCGATCTAGACGCGAAGTACATATACATGGTTCGCGATCCACGCGGTGTTGTGTACTCATTCGCAAAAAGCGTACAAACGAGCCGATCTTTGCTCAACGCCACTTTTTACTATGTGGCAGTCAACCTGATGGCACAATTGGCGGTATGGGGCCGATTGCGAGGCCGGTGCCTCAAGCTCCGGTACGAAGACCTGGCATCCGATCCCGCTGCCAGCATGGACAAAGCCGGGGTATTCCTCGGTGAGGATCTCGGGAGGATCGCAGAAATGGTGTCCGATGGGAGATCGTTTTCAGCCGATCATGTCGCCGGTGGAAACCGCTGGGTCAGCGATGGCAAAAGCGAGCTCAAACCCGATCGTGAATGGCGTGCAAAAATGGGGTGGGGAAAACGCCTGTTGATCTATATTCTGTGTTTGCCTTTTCAGCTGATAAACCGATATGGCATCTGAATCGCCAACGCTTGTTCTGAGCCTGGACTATGAGCTCTTTTTTGGCAAAAGCGGCTCGGTGCAGCGCTGTCTGATCGATCCCTGCGATGCGCTGACAGACACGGCCAGACAAGCGGGCCTGGCAATTACCTTTTTCGTCGATGCCGGGATGATTCTGTGCATGCAGCGGGAATCCGCATCCAGCGCGGCCGTCTCAAAAATGGCTGACCTGGTCAGGGAGCATGTCGCATCGCTTGCCGCACAGGGATTCGAGATTGCATTGCACGTGCACCCGCATTGGGAAGAGAGTCGGTGGGCCAACGACGCCTGGGATTTTTCCGGATCGCGTTACCAGCTACGCGACTATTCACCCGAAGAAATACACTCGATATTCACATCGTATTCCGAATGCCTGCAAAGCCTGTCGGGGCGGAAACCGGTTGCTTACCGCGCAGGCGGGTTTTGCGTGGAACCGTTTGACAGACTGATCGATGCATTGGATCAAACAGGAATCTCGATTGACAGCAGCGTCGTACCCGGTGCCTCTTTTCAAGACCCGGAAAAGGGATTCGACTATCGGAGTTCACCGAATACTGAGTGGTGGTCATTCGAGACGACGCCGCGTATTGCTTCTGCGGGCGGGCGATTCCTGGAATTGCCCATAGCAACTCAAAGATTGCCGTTGTCGTATTACTGGAAGCGCCTGGTAAGCAGGCTGCTATCGGTGTCGACGCAAAAAACCACTGGCTTTGGCGATGGATACTCGCTGGCTGCCAGCAAGTTTGAAATTCTGAGAAGACTGGCGGGTATCAGCCGTGTAGCAGAGCTTTCAATCGATGATCCAAAGGCAAACCATTTGCAAAGCCAGGATGTCCTTGGGGATGACCGGCGCTTGTGGCATCTCATGGGGCATCCCAAGCTGTTGTCGCGAAAGTCCCTGGGCCAGCTAAAAGAATTTGTGGTGCAAAAAGGGATTGATCGATTTGAAACCGTAGCGTCGCTTGCCCAACTCATACGATCAGGGGAAATGGGCCAGGCACGGTCGTTGGATAAATGAAATCCCGAATTTCAATTCTGGGAATTCCGATGCATGCGTGGACGATGCAGGAAACCGTCAGTGAAATAGACAACCGCTTGCGTGACGGAAAATTTACGCAACATGGGGTTGTCAACGTCGCAAAAATTATTAACATGCACGAATACCCCGATCTCCATGATGCGGTTGTCGCATGCGACATTATCAATCTCGATGGAGCAGGGGTGGTGTTTGCCGGGCGCTGGCTGGGCC
>CBDUSC010000186.1:0-4583 GCA_965369735.1 uncultured bacterium | reverse complement strand
CACTCATCCCGCAACTCGGGACCGAATTGATACCCCAGTTGTCGCAGGGCGAGTTTGCAGTTGATGTAAAACTCGCACCTGGCGCGCCGCTGGTAGAAACCGATCGCACAATACTGCAGGTCGAGCGCGCCGCTTCAGATCTTGAAGGCCTGGATCTGACCTACTCGGTGGCCGGCACCGGCAATCGTCTCGACGCAAATCCTGTAGATGCCGGCGAAAACACCGGCAAACTCAATATTCGCCTCGTGGCAGGCGCCAATCGGCAAATGGAAAACGCGGCCATGGCGACGATGCGCGCCAACCTTCAACGCCTGCCCGGTGTGCAATACAAATTCAGCCGCCCCGCCTTGTTGACGTTCAGCAATCCGCTGGAAATCGTTGTGGGTGGTTATGATCTGGAGCGCATAGAAGAGACCAGCAATCGCATCATGGCTGCGATGGAAGCAACCGACAGATTTGCCGATGTGCGAACCAGCGTTGAAACCGGAAACCCCGAAATACAAATTATTTTCGATCACGAACGCGCAGCAAACCTTGGCCTGGTGGGACGCGATATTGCGGACCGTATTGTGTCCACCGTGCGTGGTGATATTGCAACCCGTTATACCTGGCGCGACAAAAAAATAGACGTACTTGTTCGTAGCATTGACACCCGCCAGGCATCGGTTGATGAAATTCGCCGCCTGATCGTGAACCCGACCAGCGACCGGCCCGTTCCACTGGAAGCGGTGGCCGAAATCCGCATGGCCAGCGGTCCTGCAGAGGTGCGCCGGATTGACCAGGAACGCGTTGCGGTGATCTCCGCCAACCTGAATTACGGTGATCTCGGCGCAGCGGTTGCGGCAGTCGAAGAAATCCTGGCCTCGACAGCAAAGCCGGTCGGGATTACAGCCGTGGTCACTGGTCAAAACGAGGACATGAAAAGCTCGATTGCGTCGATGCAGTTCACATTGCTGCTGGCGGTGTTCCTTGTTTACCTGGTCATGGCCTCGCAGTTCGAATCACTGATTCACCCGTTTGTCATCTTGTTCACAATTCCACTGGCGCTGGTTGGAGCTGTACTTGCGCTGTATCTCACTGGCACCGCGGTCAACGTTGTCGCATTTGTCGGGGTGATCATGCTGGCCGGTATTGTCGTCAATAACGCAATCGTCCTGGTGGATCTTGTCAATCAGTTGCGCGATCAGGGAATGGAGAAAGTAGCCGCTATCAAGGAAGCCGGCGAAGCACGCCTGCGCCCGATTCTCATGACTACCCTGACAACGACGCTTGGTCTGTTTCCGATGGCGATCGGCTTCGGCGAAGGCGCCGAGGTTCGAGCGCCCATGGCGATTACCGTCATTGGCGGTCTGCTTACCTCAACGCTGTTGACGCTGGTGGTCATCCCTGTGGTTTATTCACTACTGGATACCAGGAAAAACAAAAAGCAAAGCTTTGACGCCGCGCCGGCTGAAGCCTGAAGGAGTTTGACGCGATGTTACACACCGAAATCGCACTCAAGAGGCCTGTAACCACGGTAATGTTTTTCGTTGCCTTTGGTTTGATCGGATTGTTGGCAGCGCGCCTGCTGCCGCTGGAGCAATGGCCCGATATCGAGTTTCCGGGCATTTTTATCCAGATTCCCTATCAGGGCTCGACACCTGAGGAAATCGAACAGCTGATTACCCGCCCGATAGAGGAAGCGCTGGCGACCCTGCCGGGGGTCGAGCAAATGCGCTCGACCACCACCGACAACCAGGTGGATATCAACCTGCAATTTGGTTGGGACAAGGAAGTCAAGGCTGCCGGTATCGATGCGCGTGCAAAAATCGATGCGATACGCCATACACTGCCTGACGATCTGGATCGGATCCTGGTATTTACCGGGTCCACCAGCGATCAACCGATACTCGTTCTACGCATATCCTCGGACCAGGATTTGTCGCAGTCCTATGAACTTCTGGATCGCCACCTGAAACGCCGGGTAGAACGCCTGGACGGGGTTTCGCGCGTGGCTTTGGAGGGTGTGGACCCGCGCGAGATCCGCATACTGCTCGACGTGGATCGCGTTGCCGCTCACAACATCGATATTCGTGAGCTGAAATCGTTGCTGGAAAAAAGCAATTTTGCTGTGAGCGCCGGACGCATCACGGATAATTCGCAAAGATTCAGCGTGCGACCGCGTGGTGAGTTCACATCTCTGGCTGATATTCGTGAAATCGTGATCGATAACCGTGACTTGCGCCTTGGTGACGTTGCCACCGTCACGACGCGGGTGCCGGAGCGGAATTATGGCCGTCATCTGGATCGTAAATACGCAATCGGCCTCAGCGTATTCAAAGCAACGGGCGCCAACATGGTCGAAGTTAACGACCGGGTGATGGAAGAAGTCGATAAAATCAGAAAGCTACCGCAGATGGCCGGGATCAGGATGATCGATCTCGACAACCAGGGCGAGAGCGTGCGCAAATCGCTATCCGATCTTCGCAACGCAGGGCTGATGGGCGCCGGGCTGGCGATACTTGTGCTGTTTCTTTTCCTTCGCCAGATTTCGACGACACTGATCGTGACGCTTGCTGTTCCATTTTCATTGCTGATCACCCTGGCGATGATGTACTTCCTGGGCCTCACATTGAATATCCTGACGATGATGGGGCTGATGCTCGCCATCGGCATGCTGGTGGATAACGGCGTCGTAGTGACGGAAAGCATATTCCGATACCGACAGATGTATCCGGATGATCCCTTCAAGGCGACTTATCTTGGCGTACAGGAAGTTGCTGTTGCCGTTTTCGCCGGTACCGCGACATCGATCATCGTATTTCTGCCGATCATGTTTGGCACAAAAATCGATATCACTGTATTTCTGACACATGTCGCGTTCACCATCGTGATTGCGTTGATCGCGTCGCTGGTGATTGCACAAACACTGATACCCATGCTCGCGGCGCGCCTGAAAACGCCGCCACTGCCAAAAGATGGCGCATTGATGCCGCGCGTGACGAACAAATATATCAGCAGCCTGCGCTGGACCATGAATCACCCGTGGTGGACAGCGCTTGCAATTTTGATCATCTCGGTTGCCAGCGTCACGATTCCGCCGAAGATGATCAACTTCAACGCATTCCCTCAGGAGTCAAAGCGTCGCCTGTTCCTGCCCTATAACATCGATGGCAATTACCCGCTGGCACGCATCGAATCGGTGGTCAACCGCATGGAGGAATACCTGTACAACAACCAGGAGGACCTCGATATGGTTACCGTGTATTCCTATTTCGACCAGGTACGCGCGCAAAGCACCATACTTCTGAAACCGAAAGAGGAAGCAACCAAATCGACGCGTGAAATCATTGAAAAAATTGAAGCGGAAATGCCGGAGATCGTGATCGGAAAACCGAGCTTCAATTTTGACGACCAGGGCAGCGGCGAAGGCTTTAGCGTGCAGCTGATGGGTGACTCGACCGAGCAGCTCAACGCGCTGGGTGAAGAAGTCGAACGCATATTCGAGGGTCTTGACGGCCTCAGCGGCGTGTTCGCAGATTCGCGCAATGGCGAACCCGAGGTCAGGGTCGTTGTAGATCGGGAACGGGCCATGTCCGTTGGCATATCGACCGAGGAAATCGCGGGCTCAGTGGCGCTTGCCATGCGCGGCACTGACCTGCGCGAATTTCGTGGTGAGGATGGCGAGATCAAGGTGAGGCTGGAGTTTCGTGAAAGCGATCGCCAGACCATCGATGATCTGGCTGCGATCCCGCTTTACACGGACACCGGCCAGCGCATCACGCTGGGTTCGGTGGCGAGGTTTGAAGTGAGTCGCGGACCACAACAGATACAGCGCGTAGATCGGCGTACCGCCGTAGTTATCAACGGCAACCTGGATGATGAAACGAGTTTCGAAGACATCGAGCCGGTGATTCAAAAGACCATGGATCAGCTGAATATGCCACCGGGTTATACATGGAAGTTTGGCCGTGGCTTCGAACGCGAAGATGAAACGCAAGTGATCATGCTGCAGAACACATTGATGGGTGTTGCACTGATCTTTATCGTGATGGCTGCGCTGTTTGAATCGATACTGTTCCCCCTGTCTATCATCATGTCGATCGTGTTCGCGGTGTTCGGGGTATTCTGGTTTTTCGCGATTACCAATACGACGTTCTCGTTCATGGCCAGTATTGGAATCATGATCCTGATCGGCGTCGTGGTAAATAACGGCATTGTATTGATCGATCATGTGAATCACCTGCGCCGCGAAGGAATGCCGCGTAACGAGGCGATGCTGCAAGGTGGGCGCGATAGACTGCGACCCATCCTGATGACGGTGGCAACAACCATACTGGGTCTCACGCCGCTGGCGGTGAGTACCACGATGGTTGGCGGCGGTGGACCGCCCTACTTCCCGATGGCGCGTGCGATTATCGGCGGCCTGGCGTTCTCGACAGTCACCTCGTTATACGTGGTACCGTTTTTCTATAACCTGTTCGATAACCTGGCAAAATGGTGGCGCAAGGTGAGAATGACGGCGCGCAGCGCAACGGTCGCCACGAACTAGATGTAACAACTCAGACTTGACCAGACAGACAGTGTTCTATGAGGTCGAGTTC
>CBDUSC010000185.1:0-4590 GCA_965369735.1 uncultured bacterium | reverse complement strand
GTGGTCCTTCAGCCTGGTGCTCGGCATCCTGGTGCTGTTCTTCATCCCTGCACTGGTTATGTCCTGGGTGTATGAAATCACACCGGAGGGGATCAAGCGCGAGAAGGATATCGATCGCAGCCAATCCATCACGCCGACGACCGGTCGCAAGATCGATTTTCTGATCATTGCTTTGCTGGTGGTGGCGATTGGAACGGTGGCGGTTGATCGGCTTTTTCCGGAGTCTGGCCCCATCATCGGAACCGAAAGCGAACCCGTTGCCGATCAGGGGGCGTCAGAGACGACGGGCGATGCAGGAGACAGTTCTGGTTTTGCCGCAGCCGCACCCGAACTCTCCATCGCTGTTTTGCCGTTTGCGGATATGAGCCCGAACCAGGATCAGGAATATTTTACTGATGGCATCTCCGAGGAGCTTTTGAACCTCCTCGCCCGCGTACCGGATTTTCGGGTTGCCGGGCGCACTTCGTCGTTCGCCTTCAAGGGTAAAAACGAAGACCTGCGGGTCATCGGCCAAAAGCTCGGGGTTGCCGCCATACTTGAAGGCAGCGTGCGCAAAGACGGTGACCAGATTCGCATAACCGCGCAGCTAGTAAAAACCGATGACGGTTATCACGTCTGGTCAGACACTTATGATCGCAAACTGGAAAATATTTTCGCCCTGCAGGACGACATTGCTCAACAGGTTGTTGCTGCCCTTAAAACTACCTTGCTGGGTGACACCGCCGCTGCCGGTGCCGGTGCCGACCCAATTACAAGATCCCGCCCAACCGGGAACGCCGAGGCGTATGCCAGTTATCTTCGAGCGCGTCACTTTCAAAACAAGTGGTCATTCGATGGCATGAACAATGCACTCGTAGAGTTTCAGAAAGCCATAACGCTCGACTCGGATTTTGCTGAAGCACATGCCGGTCTCGCCATCACCTACTGGATGATGGGTGAAGAGGGTTATCGCAACAATGACGATATTCGACCATTGGCATTTGCGGCGATCGAGGAGGCATTGAACCTCGACCCGGGCCTGAGCGAAGGATTGCTGGCCAAGGCGCTCTTTTCGGCACGCACCGCCGGGCAAAATAACGATGACATCGTGGCCACCTTGCAGGATGCGATTGAGGCTAACCCCAACAATTCGCGCGCGCTGGCCTATCTGAGCAACTTCTATTACTACCTGGATCGCACTGAAGACGCCGACCGGCTCAGGCAACGCGCCTACGAAGTTGACCCGCTGTCACCGCTGATCCTGGGCCGGATCGCGCTGAACCAGAAAAGACTGGGCAACGATGCTGAGGCGGCCCGCTATATGAATGAGCTTGCGGATATTGACCCCAACTCTCCTTATCTATATCGCACGCGATCGCAGATCGCGACCTATGATGATGACTTTATAGCGGCGACCAAATGGCTGCACCGGGCGGTGACGGCCAACCCCCGGGATATCGGGTCACGGCTGGATCTCGCATCTTCCCTGGTCAGCATCGGCGCACTGGATGCCGCCGGACAATACGTACAAGAGGCCTATGAGCTCAGCCCGACCAGCCCGAGGATCGTAGCCCGGCTTGCCGATATCATGCAGTACCAGGGCGAAAAGGATGCGGCCCTGGCGATGCTGGAAAAGGACCTTGAGGAGCATCCAACCGATATCGTTTTGAAGTTTTATCAAGTGACCGTGCTGTTCCACATGGAGCGATACGATGACGCGCGCGATCAACTTGTAACGCTTGTACCTGGCTATATGTCTGATCCGCCGAGATTCGGTGGCGGAGCAACATACTATGCGCCACGCATGATTTGGATGCTGCGCCGGGATGGCAATGAGGCACAGGCGAAAGCAATCTACGACGACTTCTATGACGGTATAAGAACTAATCAGTCATACGCGCTGTTTGGCGGGCTGAGTTTTATGAAAGCGCGATACGAGGTTGGTATGGGTAACAAAGAAGCCATGCTGGAGAACCTCGCCATTGTTGCAGAGTCCTCAAACGGATCCTGGGATGCTTTCCAGGACCCGATGTTCAAGGCGTTTGCCAATGACGCGGAATACGCCGCCATGCTTGCACGGTTTGAAGCGATCCAGGCAGAACGCCGGAAAGCGTTGGTTAAAGAGGGTGTGTTGTAGCGGCTCAGCGACAAATGACCCGGGAGATGGTGTCGATTGAACCAACACCACCGCCCATTATCGGTCATCTAAGAAAGATATCAATGAACTTGGCTGGAGATTCATCACCAAGATCCACCAATATTCGATATTGGCCTGGGTCCATGCCTTTGGTTGCAAGCATATAGGAATACATCCCGTTTGATTCCTCAAACGTGTTGCCGCCACTTGCCGGCCCAACAGCACCTACATCGACCGGGTCTCCTGACGGTTCGCCAGCAACGAGCAAGACCATCGAAATGGTTGGCGTCAAACCTGACACGAAACTGCCATCCCGGAAAACGACGGTCACCCTGATGGGAAGCACCTGGTTTGCCTTGTAGGTACCGCCACCGACAACCGGTTGGATAAAGCCGCCAAATGCATAGAACGAACTGACCAGTTGCACTTTCACCGTCTCATTACCGTTGTTGTCCACCGCGGTCCATGTAACCTCAGTGATACCAATGGGATACACGGCTGGCGCATCGTTGGTCAACGACTGGATTCCAAAAATATCATCCGCCGTCGCCATGCCGATATCGATTACCGTGGTCAGCCCGGTTGCAACAACCTCGATATCCGCAGGAATATTCAGCTCCGGTGGCGTTGTATCAACCACGGTGACCGTTTGAACACCGCTTGTCGAATTACCGCTGAAATCGGTCGCAGTCCAGGTCACTTCTGTCGTGCCAAGCTCAAATAATGCTGGCGCGTCATTTTCTACATCAGGATCTGAATCCACTGCATCCGTTACCACAGGTATACCCAGATCCACAGCCTGGCCCGTTGCAGACGTTGCCTCAACCGTGAGATCTGCCGGGACAGCCATCTCAGGCGCTGTCGTATCTTCTACCGTGACGGTAAAATCGCCGACGGTAGAATTGCCTGCATTGTCTGTCGCAGTACAGGTCACTGTCGTTACACCGAGTGCAAATGTCGAGCCCGCGACCGGTATGCAAACCGGGACAATTGCTCCATCAACGATTTCAATCGCACTTTCTCCCGTGTAGTTGACAACAGCACCGGCAGCTGATGTCGCCTCTGCGAGCTGGTTGGCGGGTACGATCAGGCTCGGCGGCGTCGTATCGACTATCGTGACTGTGAAATCGCCGTCCGTTGAATTGCCTGCGTTATCTGTCGCAGTACAGGTTACCGTCGTGGTGCCAAGTGCAAATGTTGAGCCCGCGGCTGGTATGCAAACCGGGACAATTGCTCCATCAACGATATCACTCGCACTTTCACCCGTGTAGTTGACAACTGCACCGGCAGCCGATGTCGCTTCAGCAACCTGGTTGACTGGCAAGATCAGGCTCGGTGGCGTTGTATCGACTACCGTCACATCAAAGTCATCACTGGCCGAATTGCCCGCCTGATCCGTGGCGGTACACTCGACGATCGTAGTACCAATAGGAAATTGCGACCCCGATACCGGCATGCACACAGGTGTGACAGCACCATCGAAATCATCGACAGCAGTAGCATTGAATGCCGCCACCGCGCCGGCGCCGCTGGTTGCCTCCAGTAACATGTCGTCTGGCATCGTCAGTACAGGCGGCTCTACATCAACGATATCGGTCGCTACAAAGGCTTCGTTGTTATCAAGATCCGGATCGGTCGGGTTGCTTTGCACGCTGGCAGAATTGATCAGGGTACCCCGCGCAGCAGGATCAACCAGAACAGTCAGATCGATATTGGCTGTGGCCCCATCAATCAGATCCTCGATACCGCAAGTCACTACATGGTTATTCTCGAAACACGATTCAAAACTGGTGGAGCCGCCACAGGTAATGACCCCATCCGGGTGATGTATACAGAACGCCGTACGCACCAGAGATTCGACATAGCTGACGTTCGCGGGCAACGGATCGACCACCACAACGTTTGTCGCGGTCTCCGGGCCACTGTTGAACAGGAAGATCGTGTAAGTCATTTGCTGTCCTGGGCCA
Organism: uncultured bacterium; assembly: GCA_965369735.1. Taxonomy (GTDB): domain Bacteria; phylum Pseudomonadota; class Gammaproteobacteria; order Steroidobacterales; family CBDUSC01; genus CBDUSC01. The sequence continues at coordinate 507 of CBDUSC010000185.1, read as the reverse complement.
ATTGTTTCAGGTGCGCCCTTGGAAAGCTGAAGATCGGCACAAACCAGTTGTTCCAGTGCGGTTCTCAAAACCACCACATTGATCACGCCGTCACAGTCATTGATCAGTACGCCATCGTTCAGGAACTCGCCGCTGTTATCGATGACACCGGTATTGAAAAATGTCGCGGCATTCCTGATGATCGCGTTGGGTTCGAATCCTGAGCCATCCGGCGCCAAATCAAAAGTTCCAAAGTTGTTAAGAACTCCTTGCTGGCCAACAGCCTGGTTTGAGTTGCCGTTGTTGAAATTGCCAATCCCGGTAATCAACCCACTTGGGCTATTTTCGAAAGTGTCACCGTCTCTACCCGTCCAGGAGAAAAAGCCGTTGTTGATGTTGATTGTGCCCAAATTGACGAAATTCGAGCGAACCTCGCCTGCGGAGTCCATCCTGATGGTTCCATAATTGGCCCCATCTCCAAATCTGAAGCTACCTCTGATAAGTGAGTTATTGGGATCCATAACCGCA
>CBDUSC010000184.1:0-4599 GCA_965369735.1 uncultured bacterium | reverse complement strand
CCAGTACATAAACACCCGGAAATTGCTTGCGCACCTGTACTATGTCATCCGGTGTGTAGCGCTCGTGAACCATGCACCGTCCACGCCAGCCGATAATCTGGTAATCGCGCGTGACGGACGCGTCTTGCGAACACATTTCTTTCCAGGTCGGGATAATGACTCGCTTGCCCGTCTCATTGGCCACATTCCTTGCGAGGAATTCATCCGGTATGAAAATTACGGTATCGCTTTTCAGTGACTCGACAATGTAGGCCGCATTACCGGAGGTACAACAGATATCGCTTTCTGCTTTGACCTCGGCGCTGCAATTGATATAGCTGACTACAGGTACACCGGGATAAAATTTTCTCAGGTTGCGCACGTGGCTTGCAGTAATGCTTTCTGCCAGCGAACATCCGGAACGGTTGGTTGGCAACAGCACAGTCTTGCCCGGGTTCAGGATCTTGGCCGTCTCTGCCATAAAATGAACGCCACAGAACACGATGATATCTTTGTCGGTTGCGGCCGCGGCGCGGGCCAATTCCAGGGAATCGCCAACGACGTCGGGAATGGTGGCAAACAGCGCCGGCTCCATGTAATTGTGGCCCAGGATGATGGCATTGCGCTCGCGCTTCAGTTTATTGATGCGATACACCAGATCGGCTTTTTGCCGCAGCTCAAAGTCGGGGACGACATGATCAAGCTTATCGTGCATGGCCCAATAGGTCTTTTCTACGGTCTCGGCAGTGATACTCATGACAATAACGGCTCTGTGCAAAGGTTTAATGCTAGAAGGTCGATATTTGTGATGCATTGATCTCGGTCAGGTCCGTCACGGATGGACTCGACTTCGGGTGGTGCTATCTGCAATCATTGGCGCGCCATTTGGCCTGCAAAAATGAGCTGATCTCGTATGGACCTGGTCTCTGGAAACAAAAACAACCGCGCCATCGCCATCTGGCTGCTGGTGTGCTGCGCACTTGTATTTGCCATGGTCATACTCGGTGGCGTAACGCGTCTGACCGGGTCCGGGCTATCCATGGTCGACTGGCGTCCGGTCACCGGCCTGCTGCCACCCATGACCGATACTCAATGGTTGGAGGCGTTTGATCTCTACAAGGAATCACCCGAATTCGAGAAAATCAATTTCGACATGGATGTGGACGAATTCAAGGGCATCTTCTGGCTTGAGTATCTGCACCGGTTGCTGGGCCGGACCATAGGCCTGGTGTTCCTGCTGCCATTCCTGATTTTCCTCTGGACCCGGCGCATCGAGGTTCGCGACACACCGAAGTATATTTTGATGTTCGTCCTGGGTGGCTTGCAGGGGGTACTTGGCTGGTACATGGTCAAAAGCGGCCTGGTCAATAACCCGCATGTCAGCCAGTACCGGCTGACCGCACATTTGATTGCTGCGTTCCTGATCTATGCGTATATGTTCTGGGTCGCGATGGGTCTTTTGTTCCATGGCACTGACGGGCCCAGGAGCAATCTGTACCGGAAAACACTGGCTCTGACCTCGTTGATTGGCATCACCATCATATCCGGCGGTTTCGTGGCCGGTCTCAAGGCGGGGCTGGCCTACAACACCTTCCCGCTCATGGGCGGAAAGTGGATCCCCGGTGGAATGCTCGTGTTCGAACCGGCCTGGCGAAATTTTTTCGATAACCTGGTAACCGTCCAGTTCAATCACCGTGTGCTGGCAATCACAACCCTGCTACTGGTGGTGATTTATTGGGCGATAGCCCGCCGCAATGATCTGCCGGCCAGGATCAGGTCGGCAGTGCACGCGTTGATTCTGGTCGCCGTTTTACAAGTCATGCTCGGTATTTCGACATTGTTGCTAATGGTACCCATCGCACTGGCGGCGACCCACCAGGCGGTAGCAATGTTGCTATTCACCGTAGCGCTCTACCTTTGCCACGGTCTGCGCGGAGTCCAGCCCGCAGGCGAGAATGAATCAACAGATACCAGTTAATGCACCCACCCGTCCTTTTGAGTTACGCGTTTCGTCCCTTTTTCCTGCTGAGCGCCGGCTGGGCAATCATTGCCGTTGCCGCGTGGCTGGCGCTGATGCATGGCCTTATCTGGCCCGGTGCTCCGGTCAACTGGGTCCTTTGGCATATCCATGAAATGGTGTTTGGATTTATCGGTGCTGCAATAACCGGTTTTCTGCTCACAGCCATTGCGACCTGGACGGGTCGCCCACCGGTGCAAGGGGTCGTGCTTGGCGCCCTGATCGCGGCGTGGATCGCCGGTCGCATTGTATCGGCAATCAGTGGTCTGCTCCCGATCTGGATTGTTGTGCCACTGGAGCTGTCATTTCCACTGGCATTGACCTACCTGGTTGCACGCGAGCTGGCGTTGGCCGGCAACCGCCGCAATTATGTCGTTGCCATGTTGATCGCAATGTTTGCACTGGCAGACTTTGGGTACTTGATGAGCGGTTACCGCGTGATGAGTCAGGTGGGGTCGAGCCTGCTTTATCTCACGCCACACCTGGTGGTTTTGCTGATTACATTGATTGGCGGCCGTATCATCGTGGCATTTACAACCAACTGGTTGCGCGCGCAAGGCGCAGAAAAATTTCCCATCGCGCGCCCCTGGCTGGACATAACCGCCGTGCTGATGACGCTGGCGGTTGGCATTGCGGATGTCAGCGCACCATCAAGTACGCTGACCGGTGTACTCATACTGGCAACCGCGGCCGTGCACGGCGCGCGTCTGTCGGGGTGGTGCGGCAAAGCCACGATCAGCGAACCCCTGCTATTTATCCTGCACGCCGGCTATGCGTGGATCGTGATCGGCTATCTGTTGCTGGGCCTTACATCGTTCACGGATGTCATACCGCGCAGCAGCGCATTACATGCGATAACGACAGGCGCAGCGGGCACCATGATCCTTGCTGTCATGACACGGGTTTCGCTGGGTCACACGGGCAGAAAGCTCCACGCAAGCACTATTACGGTCGCCTTGTACGCAACAGTGATGGTTGCAGCTCTGATTCGGGTCGCAGCGCCAATGACTGGTAGCCACTACACCCTTTTGCTCAATTTATCGGCGCTCGCCTGGATGGCCGCATTCGCAGGATTCATCTGGGAATATTGGCCTGTCCTGTCCCGACCGCGCCGATCTTCATAGCAGAGTGAATGATCGCGTCTTGACTCGCCCTCACTTCAAACCGTGTTCCTTTTTGAATTCATCGACCATTGATTTCTGCGCTTCTTCGGCTGGTTGCCATCTGCCTGCCTTTATAAAGTCGGTTATCGGATCAGGTATGCTGCCCCGAGCGGGTGGTGGCGGTGGCTTGTTTGGACCGTTGACCGCCCAGGCCTGATCCGGGGAAACAATCATGCGCTCGACGATTTTTTCTTTACTAATGTTCCAGACCATATTATCCACTGCCAGTGACAGCGGTCCCGTATAGGTCTGCCTGATGCCCAGCATGACATTGTCGTGTGTGGCCTGCTCATTGAAAAAGTGATACCCGATCGCATGCCGGGGCTTGATGGTACTCATCACCTTGCCAAAGGCCTGCGGCGATGTGTGTATTTGCGTACCCACACCGATCGCCTGACCCGGCGACTGGCCATAAAGCCTCACCAGGTCAGTCGGCGTCAAAAAAGTCTCGTGAATCGCGACGTCGGCATTTGTTGCATATTTTATGTACCACTTGTTGGGAAACGTGTCCCCGCCGATCACGACTTTCAGACCGGCGTATTCGAGTATAAAACTCACCGGACCATCACCCGCGTGTATGGCCGGTATAGAGCGAATAGTCACGCCGTTCTGCTGGTAGACCACCGCGTTGATTGCCTTGTAATCGAACTCTTTGACAGTGATCTTGCCCGGCTCCGCACTTAGCACGAAGTTCCGGGTCGTGGCATCCCAGTTATAAGCCTTGAGAAAGTGATCGACCGCATAGGCGGTTCCCATATCCTTGGTTGCCCCCCTGGGGCCCCATACCTGTAGCGGCTTGGTTCGCCCGGCTGTCCAACCGCCTGCCCACAAGGTTGCAAGATCACCCCAGTGATCGGTATGCAGGTGGGTGAGAAAAACCTTGTCCAGAAAATCGTAGGGAATCATCAGGGCAGCAACATTTGCCATCGACCCGGTGCCGACATCGAACAGGAACTTGTCGCCGTTGCCGACCTCTGCGAGATAACAAGTGGCTGCCTGGTCGCGTCGCGCGGCCGGCAGACCAGTACCGCAGGCGATCAACCGAATCTCGTCCTTATCGAGTGCCTCAGTGCCCGGGTAATAGACATAGCGATCGGGCGCTGTGCCGGTAGGAGATTTGACGACTCCGCCCGCTGCAAAAGTAGTGGCCGAGAACACAAAACTCACCGTCGCAACAAAAACCGACCAGCGGCCGATTTCACCTAGAGCGATTCCAATTGGATTTTTCACGGGACCCTCCTCTCCAGTTTTCCGGAGCAAGATATTATTGTTACCTCTATATTTATTTATAGGTCATGGTGCTGAAATTTACCAAAAAAAAATGATGAGACTCAGTCTAATTGCCTGCATAGTTTGACTTTGATGGCGTATGGAACTACACCAGTTAGTAGAAGATAGTTTTCTACATTGGGAGGCATGTCAATGAAACACAATCTTGTT
>CBDUSC010000183.1:0-4646 GCA_965369735.1 uncultured bacterium | reverse complement strand
GGCCCAAGTATACCGAAGCTGGCACTCCGTTTGATCCAGATCAATGCCGGAGAATTCCGGGGGCAGTATGTTTTGTTTGAAGGACCGGGGGTTCATATGGCAAACGACAATATGCGAACAATCGAGTTCGACGATCATCTTTTTGAAAAATATGGTGGCCGCGGACCACGCTACACCTCATACCCGACGGCGGTGCAGTTCCGCCCGGATTTTGACGAGGCAAAATACAGGAAAGTTGCGTTGCAAAGCAACGAGGAGCCTATCCCGAGGTCGCTGTCTCTGTACCTGCACATCCCGTTTTGCGAAACGCTCTGTTATTACTGCGCCTGCAACAAGTTCATTACCCGGCATCGCGACACCGCGGCGCGCTACCTGGACTATCTGATTACCGAAATACGCATGCAGGGTGAGTTGTACGATCACGACCGTGTGGTCGAACAATTGCATTTTGGAGGTGGCACCCCGACTTACCTCAGCACGGATCAAATCGGGCTGTTGATGGAGGTCATGCGCGAGAACTTCCAATTTGGGGAAATCAGTGACCGCGAGTTTTCAATCGAAATAGATCCGCGCACGGTCAATAAAAAAATCCTTGCGGAATTGGTCGCCATGGGGATCAACCGCCTGAGCATGGGTGTTCAGGATTTCGACCCACGCGTGCAAAAAGCGGTGAATCGAATCCAGCCCAAAGATGAAACCGCGGCACTGATCCAGTCGGCCAGGGAGTGCGGATACCGATCGATATCGCTGGATCTCATTTATGGCCTGCCATTACAAACTGTCAGCAGTTTTGAAAAGACCCTGGACCAGGTCATCGATATCCGGCCGGATCGTATATCGGTATACAGCTATGCGCACTTGCCGCAGGCTTTCAAAAGCCAGCGGTTGATCAAGAGCGAAGACCTGCCGGATGCGAAGGAAAAACTTGCTATTTTTGCATCCACTGTCAAAAAACTTTGCGATGCAGGCTACGTATATATAGGTATGGATCACTTCGCGCTACCGGACAATGAATTGGTCCAGGCCATGCGCGAGGGGCGCTTGCAAAGAAATTTCCAGGGCTATTCGACCCGGGCGGGTTGCGATCTCATCGGCATGGGTGTCAGCGCGATCAGCAGTATCGGTGCCGCATACAGCCAGCATGTGAAAAGCACCCGGGCATATTGCGGGCTGCTGGCGGAGCCAAGTCTCCCGGTGGAACGGGGCATCATGCTAACGACAGATGACCGCATTCGTCGCTTTGTGATCCAGCGCCTGATGTGCCAGCAGGAATTGATCAAGCGCGATGTGGAACATGCGTTCGGGATCGACTTTGACAGGTACTTCGCATACGAGCTGATTTCGCTGGTGGATCTCGAGAGCGACGGCCTTGTTGAAATATTGCCGGACAGAATCGTGGTGACACCGCGCGGCAAACTTTTGTTGCGCCCGGTTGCCATGCAGTTCGATGCCTATGCACGCCGGACGAATCCTGCGTCTGGTAATGGGGCAAGTACTGAAAATCGCTTTTCACGGCTGATCTGATTCTTGTACCATGTCGCGTCATGTACGCGATCATCAAAAACATTCATGTGCTTGCCGTGCTGATCAGCATTGCGGGATTTATTTTGCGTGGTGTGTGGATGATGCGCGAATCCGGTTTGCTGGACCGCAAGCCTGTCCGCGTGTTGCCGCATATTGTTGACACGGTGCTCCTGGTCACTGCGATCTGGTTGACGGTACTGATCGGTCAGTACCCGTTTTCTACGAGCTGGCTTACTGCCAAACTGGTTGCGCTGATTGTCTATATTGCGCTCGGCATGATCGCTATTCGCCGCGGCAAGACGCGTCGGCAGCGCATTGTTGCATTCGGATTGGCATTGCTAACCGCTGCTTACATTCTTCTTGTCGCCGTAACCAGGAACCCGCTGCCGTTCGCCTGACCTGCAGGCTAATTGATCCATGTCAATGAAGGATCAGCGCATCCGCAGCAAAATTACCAAAATATTGACGTCTCAGCATGGGAGAGCTGTAGTGCTTCGAAAAAAATCTTTAAATACAACCAGTTATGCATGTGCAGTGATTGCCGCCATGAGTATGATCGCGGCCTGCGACGCGTCGTCACCCGGCCCGGCCGGCAGTGACACGGCCGTCCACGATGCCGAAGTAAAAATGGCAGCGGCGGACCCGGGATCACCATCCATGCAGAAGCAAATGAGCGAGGGCGAGAAGTCCTATGCTGCAGCCTGCGCGGCCTGTCATCAGCCCGATGGATCGGGTATGACGGGCGCGTTTCCCCCATTGGCCAAATCCGATTATTTGATGGATGACAAAAGCCGGTCTGTTGAGTTGGTTGTCAATGGTTTGACCGGCCCGGTGACGGTGAACGGCGTGGATTACGACGGCGTCATGCCGCCGATGAGCCAGCTAAAGGATGTGGAAATTGCCAATATCCTGACCTATGTCCGGAACTCCTGGGGTAACAGCGGTGACCCGGTCAGCGCATCAGAGGTATCGGCGGTACGCGCGGCAGGTGCGCCCCCGAGAACAGCCGAAAGCCCGACCGAGCACCCGGAGACCAGCGAAGCCGCAATGCGATACCGGGGTGCCCCAAGCCAGCTATCCGACGCTGAAATGGTTATCAGCCCGGATGCACCGGCGATTTCAAAAGCAGATTACGAGCACGCCACCCAGGTATATTTCGAGCGCTGCGCGGGTTGCCACGGGGTGCTGCGCAAAGGCGCCACGGGAAAACCGCTCACACCGGACATTACGCGTGAGAAGGGTACGGATTATCTCAAGGTCTTTATCGCCTATGGCTCGCCAGGCGGGATGCCGAACTGGGGTTCGTCGGGCGAAATGAGCGATGAGGAAATCGATGCCATGGCGCGTTTCCTGCAACATGAACCGCCAAACCCGCCCGAGTGGGGCATGCCTGAAATACGTGCATCGTGGAATGTCATCGTGCCGGTGGAGGATCGCCCAACCCGCAAGATGAATGACATCGATATCGAAAACATTTTTTCAGTGACGCTGCGTGACTCGGGTGAAGTGGCCCTGATCGATGGTGACACCAAGGAAATCGTGAATATCGTAAAGACCGGCTATGCGGTCCATATATCGCGTTCGTCGAACTCGGGCCGCTATATTTTCACGATCGGTCGCGATGCAAAAATCAATTTGATCGATCTGTGGATGAAAACCCCGGACACGGTTGCCGAGATAAAAATCGGACTCGAAGCACGATCGGTCGAGACCTCCAAGTATAAAGGCTACGAAGACAAATACGCGATTGCCGGTGGCTACTGGCCACCCCAGTACGTCATCATGAAAGGCGATACCCTGGAACCGCTAAAAGTTGTGTCGACGCGCGGCATGACGGTGGATACACAGGAGTATCACCCGGAACCGCGGGTTGCGGCGATCGTAGCATCCCACCAGCACCCCGAGTTTATTGTCAATATCAAGGAAACCGGAAAGATTCTGCTGGTCAACTATTCCGACATCGATAACCTGACGGTGACGACCATTGGCGCAGCGCGTTTCCTGCATGACGGTGGCTGGGATTCAAGCAAACGTTACTTCCTGACCGCTGCAAATCAGTCGAACAAGATTGCGGTTGTCGATTCACTGGATCGCGATCTCGAAGCGTTGATCGATGTAGACAAAATCCCGCACCCGGGGCGTGGTGCCAACGTGAATGATCCCAAGTTCGGCCCGGTATGGGTCACCAGTGCCCTCGGTAACGACAAGATCACCATGATCGGCACGGACCCCGATGGCCACCCGAAGCATGCCTGGAAGGTAGTGCGGGTGCTGAAGGGTCAGGGTGGTGGATCGTTGTTTGTAAAAACGCACCCGAAGTCGAAAAACCTTTGGGTTGATGCACCGCTGAACCCCGACGAATCAATCAGCCAGTCGATTGCGGTCTTCGATGTGAATAACCTGGATGCAGGTTACGAGGTTCTGCCAATTGCCGAATGGGCCGAACTGGGCGAAGGACCAAAACGCGTTGTGCAGCCGGAATTCAACAAAGCCGGCGACGAGGTCTGGTTCTCGGTCTGGAGTGGCAAGGAACAGGAATCTGCAATCGTTGTTGTCGATGACAAAACGCGCAAGCTAAAGCACGTTATCAAGGGTGATCGCATAGTGACGCCCACCGGCAAATTCAACGTATACAACACGGTGAACGACGTGTACTGAACCCCTAGCGCAAAGCCGCTGTGCCCCGCAAGGGGCACCACTCGAGCGGGGCTTCGGCCCCGCTCACTTTATTCGGATACCTTCACATACTCATCAAGCATACGACGCCATAGCTCTGCGTCCTCATCGACAATCAATATGAATTCCTTGTCGGTATAAAGGTAGGCCCCGGTCACGCCTTCAACGTTCTTGTAATCGAACAGAATAATATTCAGGCCCTTGTCTGATGTACGCGTGATGATGTTGACATCATCGTCCTGGCTGAATGGCGGGAGCGCGTCCTTCGCGCGCCGGCCGGATTCAATATAACCGACCGTCGTTTGCGTATTTGCGCCGGGGACCGGTTCGGGAAACAGCACAGGGCTGATGAACCGCACCGCAGGTCGAACCTGCACCGGCGCGGCGTCAACGCCAAAACGCGAGGGAACAGGCATGAACCCATCAAAGATACGAACGAAATAGAC
>CBDUSC010000182.1:0-4669 GCA_965369735.1 uncultured bacterium | reverse complement strand
GACGCCCTCTTCCCTGATGAGGACGCTGTGGGACAGCAGGTTCGCATCCGTGGCGTTCCCTTCCAGGTCATCGGCGTCATGGCCGAGAAAGGACAGACTGCCGAGGGAACGGACCAGGATGACATGATGCTAGCCCCCTACACCACCGTGAGAACCCGCCTCTCAGGGCAGCAGTTCATCACACAGATCCTGGCCAGCACCTTCACGCCAGAGGACATCCCCGCGGCTCAGGATAGCCAGGATCTCGAGCAGGCTGTCCACCGTTGCGCGCGTACTCCAGCCCGAGCTTTGCTCCCAGTGGTACAGCGCTTGCTGGTAAAGGAACTCCAGACGCAGGAATGTGCGCATCCGTTCACTCAACGGTTGTTCGTATACGAGAATTTCTTCTGCCGCGTCGGTTTGCGCCTGCGGGGCCGTTTGATTCATCGCGCTATTCTCACTCACTGCAGCCATCGTGGCAAACCGTCTCGAACTGGCGACACTCAGTTATTCGATAATCGACAATACTCATCGTGTAGCGCGTTAACTGCAATCTGCATATCCTCTATCGGCTGACTGCTGTCGAGCACATCGTCCGCGATTTCGAGTCTTTGCTCGCGGGTGGCTTGTGCAGCAATCATGCGCTGCACCGAATCGGCGGTTTCCGCATCGCGATTCATCAATCGTTGCTCCTGAACCTCCACCGGGCAATCGACCACCAGCACCCGGTCTACATGTATCTGTAACCCTGTCTCAACCAACAATGGAATTACAAGTATTTGATATTTATCGGGATTTTCCTCTTGTGCCCGCGCGCTGCTGCTCATCATCCAGGACCAGATTGCGGGGTGCAGTTGAGCTTCGAGTTCGCCGCGCGCCAGTGGATCGTCAAACACCAGCTCGCGCAGACGCTGCCGGTCCAGTGATCCGTCAGGGTGCAGGATGTCTTTGCCAAATCTCTGTGCAAGCTTGCGCACAATCTCGCCGCCGGGCTCGACCACCGCACGTGCCCCGTCATCGGCATCGATGACACAGGCACCGAGGTTTGCAAACATCCGTGCAACTGTGGATTTACCGCTTGCGATGCCCCCGGTAAGACCGACGCGCAACAGCCGACTGCCAGAGTCCTTTGATAACCCCTCGCCTGAGAATGCTTCGTTCATGCAAAACCCGGATTACTGGAGCCCCGAAACAGAAAGGTACAGGTTTGTCAGGATATCCCCCCACATCATGGCTATCCAGCCGGCGGCCGCCAGGAAAGGACCAAATGGTATCGGCTTGTGCCGGCCACGACCGGCAACCACAATCAGCGCGATACCCACGACAGCGCCAACCAGTGCCGACAGGATGACAATCAACGGCAGGGATTTCCAGCCCAGCCATGCCCCAAGGGCCGCCAGCAGCTTGAAATCCCCATACCCCATGCCTTCCTTGCCGGTGAGCAGCTTGAACAGCTTATACACCGACCAGAGGCTGAGATAGCCCGCCAGCGCGCCGATAATGGCTGCGTCAGGGCTTTGCACCAGCGACATGCCGTCGATGTCTGTGTGCCACAGGCTTAGCCCAAGACCCAGCCACAGCAATGGTTGGGTTATGGAGTCCGGTAACAACTGGTGATCGATATCGATCACGCTGAGCGCGATCAGTGTCCAGCTGAATGCCAGACCCAGCAGCATTTCCCAGCCAAAGCCAAAATGCCATGCAACCAGGGCCGAAATGAGCCCTGTGAACGCCTCTATGATCGGGTATCTGGCGGAGATGGAAATGCCGCATGCGGCGCATTTGCCCTTGAGCAGCACATAGCTGATAACCGGGATATTTTGCCAGGCCTTGATAGGCGCTTTGCAGGACGGGCAGGCTGATCGCGGGCGCACCAGGTTGTATTCCTCCTGGCTTTCCTCAGCGCTATCGATATCGAGCAGATCGCGGCACTGGCTGTGCCACTCCCGTTGCATCATGATCGGGAGCCTGTGGATGACGACATTGAGAAAACTACCGACAAGCAGACCCAGCAGGGTAGTTATGACCACCAGGAAAACCGGGCTGGACTGGAGTAGTCCGATCGCATCCATATCTCGCTCCTAATATGCAAACGCCGCAACGGTTGCTGCGGCGTTTGTTGCAATGCGCGTGTCTGAATCGTCTTTTGAACTAGATAACTGCACCCATCTTGAAAATCGGCAGGTACATTGCGATAACCAGTCCGCCAACGAGCACACCCAGGATCGCCATGATCAGCGGTTCCAGCAAGCTGCTCATACTGTCGACTGCGTTGTCTACGTCGTCCTCGTAGAAGTCTGCCACTTTGCTCGACATCTCGTCCAGAGAACCCGATTCCTCACCCACGGCTATCATCTGGATCACCATGTTGGGGAATATTTCCGTGTTCTCCATTGCGCGTTGCAGACGCTGACCAGTGGATACTTCGTCACGTATTTCCAATACCGCTACTTCGAAAACAATATTACCCGTGGCACCGGCCACCGATTCAAGCGCCTCAACCAATGGTACACCGGCGCTGAACATAGTCGACAAGGTGCGCGCATATCGTGCAATCGCTGCCTTGTTCAGGATCGGGCCGATGATCGGCACTTTGAGCGATATTCGGTCAATAATGTGACGCATGGTCCGCGAGCGCTTTTTCGCATACATAAAACCATATACGCTGGCACCCGTTACAATCGCGAGAAACCAGCCTTTATCCTGCACGAACCTGGATAGATCAATGATCATTTGCGTAAAAGCAGGCAGATCAGCACCAAATCCCTGGAACAGGTCTTCAAACTGAGGGATAACAAAGATCAAAAGAATCATCGTGACAATGACGGCAACCAGGACAACTGCCGTTGGGTATGCCAGCGCCTTTTTGATTTTTTTCTTGATCGCTTCGGTTTTTTCCTTGTAGGTCGCGATTTTGTCGAGCAACGTTTCCAGCGCACCGGCCTGTTCGCCGGCTTCGACAAGATTCACGAACAAATCATCAAAATGCAACGGGTGTTTGGCCAGCGCATTGGCTAAAGACGTACCACCCTCAACATCACCCTTGATAGCCAGAATCAGCTTTTGCACCGCCGGGTTTTCGTGTCCATTACCCACGATCTCAAATGCCTGCACCAACGGGATACCTGCGGCCAGCATGGTTGCCAGCTGGCGGGAAAATATTGCGATATCAGCCGGGCTTACCCTGCCGCGCTGCTGAAAAAGGGTGCTCTGTTTGCGTACCTTTACCGGTACCAGGCCCTGACGGCGCAGATTGGACCTCAGTGCAGCTTCCGAAGTCGCTATACTTTTGCCTTTGACCCGATTGCCCTTTTTATCCGTGCCTTCCCAGATAAAAGGTATTTGTTTGATTGCATCAGCTTGAGCCATGGTTTCGCCTTCCTGTTAGCCTTGATCCCCGGTGTTAGTCAACCGTCACGCGATTGATCTCTTCGAGACCGGTGATTCCATCAATGACCTTTTGCAGCCCGGAGCGGCGCAGATCCCATACGCCCTCTGCTTCGGCCTGGTCGGCAACTTGTGTTGAATTGCCGCCAGACAAAATGATTTGCCCGATTTCTTCAGATACCGGCATGACCTGGTAGATGCCAATACGACCCTTGTAACCGTCAACGCACTGGTTGCAGCCGACCGGGCCAAAAATATCGAATTTTTTCTTCAGCATCTCGTCGGTAAAGCCTTCCTGGACAAGCGCTTCCCTCGGGATATCCTTTTTCTCTTTGCAGTTCTGGCAAAGTCGTCGTGCCAGGCGTTGCGCAATGATCAAACTCACGGATGTTGCGATCGCGTATGGCTTGATACCCATATCAACCATACGGGTCAGTGTTTTTGGCGCGTCGTTGGTATGCAGCGTTGATAAAACGAGGTGACCGGTTTGCGCCGCCTTGATCGCAATCTCACCAGTCTCGAGGTCGCGAATCTCACCAACCATCACAATGTCAGGATCCTGGCGCAGAAACGCTTTTAGCGATGAAGAAAATGTCAGACCTACCCTGGGATTGACGTTGACCTGGTTGATGCCTTGAAGGTTGATTTCCACCGGGTCTTCGGCAGTGGAAATGTTCCGGTCTTCCGTATTCAGAATATTGAGGCCCGTGTACAGCGATACGGTCTTGCCGCTGCCAGTAGGGCCGGTGACCAGGATCATACCGTATGGCTGGTGCAGCACGTTCATGTACAGATCTTTCTGGAAACTTTCGTAACCCAGCGCGTCGATACCCAGCTTTGCGCTACTGGGGTCGAGAATACGCAACACAATTTTTTCCCCATAAAGGGTGGGGCAGGTGCTGACACGAAAATCGATCGCGCGGTTCTTGGATAACCGCATCTTGATTCGGCCATCCTGTGGGACCCGGCGCTCGGCGATATCGAGCCGCGACATGACTTTCAGGCGCGCAGCCAGTTTGCCGCCCAGACCCACCGGCGGTAACGCAACTTCCTTGAGTACGCCATCCAGTCGCGTGCGCACGCGATAAGTTTTTTCGTAGGGTTCAAAGTGAATATCAGATGCGCCCTTCTTGATGGCATCCAGTAGTATTTTATTTACAAATCGTACTACGGGCGCGTCATCGACTTCCGCACTGCTGATTTCCGCGCCAATTTTATCCTCATCGCCGCTGATATCAAGATTTTCCAGGTCCAGATCGTCATCGGTAAAGCTGGACATCGATGTGTCCATTGCTTCGACAGC
>CBDUSC010000181.1:0-4672 GCA_965369735.1 uncultured bacterium | reverse complement strand
GGGTCTGGATGCAACGCAGATGCTGGTCGACTATTACGAGAACCCGGCGTTGTTTGACAACGAGGATATGAAAAGGCTGGAGGCGCTGCCGGCGACCGCGAGGCGGATACCGAAACCCGGTTAGTGAACCTGCGTTAATGCGTTCGTGTATTAGTCGGATGCCGTTCCCGCCAGGTTGCCACCCGATTCACCGCCACCGTTCAGCACCATCACCGCCTGACCCGGCCGCAAGCGTTCGGCACCACGGATAACGATGGTATCACCTGCCTGAACGGCACCCAGGATCTCGATCAGGATTCCGTCGCCGGAGCCGGTGGTGACCCGTACCTGCTCTGCGGTGCCATCGTCATTGATACGGAATATCGATGCTCCGTTGCGTCTCAGCACCAGGGCATCGCGCGGCACCGCAAGCACTTCGCGCGGTTCCGCAGTGGGTATGGCAAGACGCAGGCTTTCGCCTACCCGCCAGTTGTTTTCGTCGACATCGACGCGTAGTTCGAACATGTGCGACTGAGGGTTACCAAATGGCACGATGGTGCGAATGCTGCCCGTATCGGTTTTTTCATCGGTCAGCAATCTGATTTCGCCGCCTTCATCGATATAGGTCACCGAGCGCAACGGTGCGCGCGCCAGCACTTCAACAGTTTTCGGGTTGATCAATCGTGCAACCGGGTCGTTTGCGGAAACTCGTTCACCGACATTTACCAGTCGCTCGGTGACGATCCCGTCAAATGGTGCAACCAGGGTGGTTTTGGATATTAGATCTTCCAGTTGCCTGAGTCGTGACTGGGCCACCCTGAGATCGCTGCGCGCTACATCGCGATCGGACACGGTTTGATCCAGCCGGCTTTTTGCGGCGATGTTTTGTTCTGCAAGTTGACGCAGGCGTTCTACTTCGGGTTCAAGATAGGTCAGGCGTGCACGCTCACGCGAAACGAGTCCGCGAAATTCATCCAGTTGTAATTCGAGACTGGAGTCATAAATCTTTGCAACGCTTTCGCCTTCCACCAGTCTGGTACCGATATCGGCTATCCAGGTGATGCGCCCGGCAACTTCCGCCGACAAACGCGAATCAAACCGACTGACTATCGTGCCCGGCACATTGATCGTTGGCGCAAGCATGATCCGCTCGGCAGTTATGACCTTGACGGGTGCCGGTGGCATGTCCTGCGCGCGCAGCGCGAGCGGCAGCGACACGGCCAACATGGCCAATCCACTCAGCGCCAGTCTTGTTGTCCGCGGATGCGAAACAAACGTTCTGATTTTCAGGATCTTTCCGCGCATATAACTATTATCGCTCATAACAGGTTTGGTTGGCCGATTCGTAATGTTTGTCAGTATGTGGACACTACGGCATCAGATCCTTTTGCGCGTACTGGCCGGTCATCCCGCCGGGGCTTGTGGTGGAGGCCTCACGAGTGGATTCGCCGATACGCAGCAAGCTGGGCAGCAAAATCAGCGTAAACACAGTGCTGACGCTCATGCCGCCGACGATCACCGTTGCCATGCCACGATACAACTCGGTCCCGGGGCCCGGGACGACCACCAGCGGCAGCATGCCAAACAAGCTGGTCATAGTACTCATCAGGATAGGCCGCAGGCGGATGCGCACGGCGTAGCGCACGGCGTCACGACGCGAATAACCATCGCGCTCGGTTGATCTGGTCTGATGTACCAGCAGGATGGCGTTATTCACCACCAGACCCAGCACGGTGATAAAGCCGATCATGGTCAGGAGATCCATGGGCTGGAACGAGAACAGGCTCATAAGGCGCAGAGAAACCATGCCGCCGACCGTCGCCAGCGGCAGCGCGAGTAACACGAGCAGACTGTCTTTGAACGAGCGGAACAATGCACTCATCAGCAAATACAATATGGCAATTGCCAGTATAAAACTGTTGCGCATGTTCCCAAGCGCAATCCGGAGGTTATCAGCGCTGCCGTAATAGGATATCTCACCATCTTCCGGCAATTGCGCAAGGATCGCGGGGGCGGCTTTTTCCTTGATCTGTTGCAGGACATCCTCAATCGCAACCCCTTCCGGCGGTGTCACCAGCAAGGTTATCGTGCGACGCCTGTCGACACGGCGTATCTGATCCGGTCCTGCGGTTCGTTCCATGGAGATCAGCTCACCCAGCTGCTGTATGCCGCCCTCCGGTGTAACCAGTGGCATGGACGCGAGTTCTTCGGGGTTGCTCCACCCGGTGCTACGCAAAATGACATCGAGCTGTTTGCGGCCATCGAAATATTCGCCAACGAATTGACCGTCACCGAGTGCGCGTATCACTGTCGCCATGGTTTGCCGGCTCCAGCCCGACTCAACAATACGCCTCTCATTCGGAATCATGCGTAGCTCGGGTTGGGCCAGCTCCACACCCGGCACAGGGCGCACCGTCACGCAATTTTCTTCGCCCTTGCACGGCACCGCCTGCATGATTGCACCCATGCCAGTGCGGGCAGCCAAAAGCATGGATTCCAGATCGCTGCTTTGTATATTGACGTCAATCGTGCGGCCCGCATCCAGCCGCCGGAATATGGACGGCCGGCTCGCAAACGCCAGAGTATCAGGGAAACCCTGCAACACCTCCGTATTCAATGCGCCAAGCATCGCGTCGATATCGTCGCGGTCTTCCATACGCACGCCCATGAACCCGAAGCTGCCAAATACGCCCAGGAAATAGCTCTGCGCCTTTGGTGATTTCGCGCCGTCCACATAGTCCATCATGCGTTCATTGATGATATTGACGAACTCGGTTTCTGCCGTATCCACGCCCTGACCCGGTGGTGGCAATATGAAGGCGAATATCCAGTTTTGCTTGCCGGCCGGCAAATAATCTGCTGCCGGCATCAGCACCCAGGTCATACTCAGTGCCAGGATAACCAGCCCGAAAATCCAGGCGAACCTGCGGCGCGCCGTATCGGTCAACGCCATCACGAGATTTGTGCCGTTCTCCCACCAGTGCTTGTGTGGGTCATGCATCGTGACATCGCGAAACGCGCTGGTCGCCGCGGAGGGAATGATCGTTACCGCAATAAACAGCGACACGATGATTGCCAACGCCATCGTGAACGCGAGATCTCCGAACAGCTGGCCGGCGACATCCTTCATAAACAGGATGGGCAAAAAGATTGCTACCGTGGTCGCAGTCGATGCCAGAAGCGCACCCCAGACCTGGCTGGTGCCGGTGGAGGCCGCTTCCTGGCTGGGTCGTCCTTCCTCACGCAGACGTACAATGTTTTCAAGCACGACAATCGCGGCATCCAGCACCATGCCCATGGCAAAGGCAAGACCTGCCAGGGATATGATATTGATCGTGCGCCCGCTGGCTTCAAGTAGCGAGAATGAGGCAAACAGCGATACCGGAATCGCGAGCGCCACCATCATGGTTGCGCGGAATCGGCGCATAAACCACCACAGAATACTGACGGCCAATGCAATACCCAGCAACAGGTTGTTGCGCAGCATGCCGATCGAATCCTTGATATACAGTGTCTCGTCGTAGACCTGTTCGATGTACAGGCCCTCGCGCGCGACAATGCCCTCATTGAGTTCGGCGATGGCGGCTTTCAGGCCTGTCATGACTTTCAGTACGTTGACGTTGTCCGCCGGCTGGGCGTTGAAGGCGATCGACGGGCCGCCATTCTGGCTGAGAATGCCGCGGCGATCTGCAAGCTTGATTTCGACTGTGGCGATGTCCCGCAAACGCACCGGGTTGCCCTCGCGCCAGGTCAGCACCATCTCGCCAAATTCCTGGATATCATATTTGCCCGCATAGCGCACGGTGTACTGACGCCGGCCCACTTCGGTAAAGCCGGCCGAGCTGTCGGTATTGTTGCCGGTCAGTCGCGCAAGCGTCGGGATATCTATTTCATGCGCCGCGGCAAGATAGGGATCAAAGGTAATTCTGACTTCGCGCTGACGACCGCCGTATGCATCCGAATTGGAAATGCCCGGTACGCGTTCGATACGCGCCTGAACAACGTCCTCGACAAAATCCTGGTAGCTGGCGATGTCGCGGTTGTTGCCGGGTTGCGGGCGTACCGCAAACCAGGCAATGGCCGATCCAAACTGATCTCGACCGGCATAGATGACCGGCTCGTCGGCATCCGCCGGGTATCTGGGCACCCGGTTCAACCGGTTCATGGTTTCGATCAGGGCTCTTTCGATATTGACGTTGACGTCAAATTTGAGGCTGACATTTGCCCGGCCACGCGATGCGCTGACTTCCATTTTGTCCAGACCCGGCAGGCCGCGCAGCGCGTCTTCCTGCGGTTCCACGATATTCGCCTCGACTTCCTCGGGTGCCGCAGCGCGCCAGCTCGTATTGATCTGGATCAGCGGTCGATCGACATCCGGGATCATTTGCACGGGTAGCCGATACAGACTGATGGCTCCAAACATCAGTATCATGATCACGGCGACAATCACGGCGACCGGATTGCTCAGCGCAAGGCGAGTCAGGTTCACGCGAGGGGGCTCCTTCGGATCCGAAGATCCTGTCGTTTTGTCCCCATTTTAAGGGTTGCGGCCGTTTTCTGCCTTACAAATTGCCTGCCGTTTATCGTATCTTTCGGGTTGTTCGTCGCAGCATATGGCGAAATCAGGGGCTGTTGGATGTCAAACACAGCATGTATCGGAGGAGTACGGGAAGGCTTGCCAGGCGTCAGAACG
>CBDUSC010000180.1:0-4682 GCA_965369735.1 uncultured bacterium | reverse complement strand
AACGGGCAGCAAGCCTTGCATATGAAGCGCATATCCACAAAATAAATTACGCCACATCGTCAGAAGATATCGAACATACGCCGCAACCTCACCGTCGGAAGTCGCTTGAAGACAATGTGATCTATAGCGAAATGGCTGCTGAAGAAAGCGACGTCAAGGCCAAGTACATGCGGTGCATGCTGTACCAGCTTGGTCTCTGACAAAAATACATGCCTCTACAAAAAACCAAAGTAGGAGAAATAAAATGCGTTCATTCATGCTGAAGCTGATTGCTTCGTCTCTTGTTTTTGCCGGTCTGCCTGCGATCGTGTTTGCCGATGCCGCATCGGAGGTTATTGCCATAACCAAAGCACAATGGGCCGCCAATATCGCAAACGATGTTCCGACTGCCATGAAAGATGTGGCGGATGATTACACCGAATTTAATCCGGGTGCTCCAACTCGTCTGGATGGTAAAGCGATCAACACTCGTATAGCCGAGGCGGCAGCTTCGGGTAGTGGCCGGCTGATCCTGGCAGAAATGACCAACCCGCATGTCCAGGTATACGGCGATACCGCAGTTCTTAGCTACAACTTTGTCGGCATGAACAAGAATGCTGATGGCGAGGTTGATAATTTCCTTGCCAAGTCAACCCGCGTCTATATCAAGGACGGTCGTAGCTGGAAGCTGGTACATGCCAATTTTGCCCCGGTTACTGTGCCTGGCGACAACTAGCAAAAATCGAAATCCAGTATATGGAACCTCGTCCTTTGTGGTGGGGTTTTTTATGGACGGTTGCGTCGTACCCTGGTACTTGGTCTATTATTGGCTTTAAGAGCACAGCGATAAAATAATAATTATGTCAAAGGCGGCAGCGGCGGGGGTTGCTGACCTTGCTGGGGGTACGATGAAAAAACTGGCGTTTGGCGCAGTGCTTATGCTGCTTGCTGTCACCGCTGACGCGACGACCACGAATATTGCTACGTGTATTATCGATGCAAGTTCAGGATTACAGGTACCAACAGCTCATCCAGGGCTATGCGTCACTGAAACGCCGCTGGAAATCGTCCTTGCACAAAAAACAGAACACGGTCTTTTGTTTTATGCGTTTTTGAACGATTCCAGCATTCAATCCTTCAAAAATTTGTATCAAATGCTCGATCTTTCGTCTCACACAGGGGTCGGTCGGGTCATATATTGCCCATCAAACCTGGTTGAGGCCGAAACCGGGATGCCGGGTCCGGCATGTCTGAGTGACAGGCAGTTTCTGATCGCGGGGCAACGAGCATTTGTCGGAGATGGTCGTGCCACCGGATCAATCGGGGTGACGGGTCGTGGGATGCTCTCGTGTTCCAGCACGCTCTCCATCAACGCCAGCGTGAGTAATCGCGGCCTGGCGCCTGTTGATCTCAATAGCTCTATTTTGTTGACCGATGCAGAAAGTAACGGCTGCATTGTTGCCTATTCCGGCATGACTATGAAACCTGTGGCTTTGGATCTCACCGCTTTGTCACTCAAGGACGGCATGTTTGAGGATTCCCGCTTATCCGGTGTTGCGCCCGAGAATCTGGAGTCGTTCCAAAGGGCTGCGGATGCATTGGATCGATATGCGGATATGAGTGAGGCGGAATTGCGGCAGGCCGATGGCTTGATGAATATGGATGATGCCCGTTTTCAGCTTGCGGTTTGGATGACCAGCGCCAGGCCTGAACAGATCAGGCAGCTGGCAAGACTAATAGAATCAGATGGCGTCGCCTACCTGGCCGATGATGGTCAGATCTATCGCCAATCCGAGTTCGGTCCGGCGGTATCAGTAGTTACCATTGATGCCGATACCATCGAAGGCATATTCGATACGATTCTTGCAATCATACGAGCCGTCGGAGCGAATACCAACAGACTGCTGGCGCGAATTCCGGATAACCCGACTCTTCGCAAACTCGCCAACGTATTGCCCATCGCAGAACTCCAGAACCTGCTCACTATTGTCCGTGAACAAATCGGCGGTGTGATTGCGTTGATTCAGGAAATGCGCGCTGGTTTTGAAAATTTTAATGCAAATGTTTTTCGCGCGGAGCTTTCAAGAATGATTTCGAATATCGAAACAATCTGGCTCAGTTCGCAAAGTTTGATTTGTCTCGAAGTACCGGAATTTACGCCGCGGGAACTCAAAACCGATCTGATTCAGAAATTGATCGAAATCGCACCTGATTTGCTTTTGTATATATTGGACAAGGTTCTTGTGAATATCGATGACTGGCAATTGGATAATCTGGTTGCTGCCGTTCCTGTAGAGGCCAATGAGTTTTGCGAAAACGAGCCCGGTGGTGTGGCATTGAAAATAAATAGTGCGTCGGTGCAAAAACTCTCCACCACGATAAGAATAAAAGCCTGTGACTTCCGCCGCAAATTTCCATTGGAAATAGTCGAGAAGTTTGTAAACAAGATTGTAGTGGCGCTCAAGCTTGTTGAGCCTGCCGTTCCGGATGATATTGCGGCAACAGCCGGCGTGACGGCAGTAGCAGGTGCTGCGGCAGGTACCAAGGTGCAGAATCCGGCAGATCTGATAATAAAAATGGTAACTGTTGCTTTGGAAAGAACGAATGCACTAATCGATCAGTACCAGGGCAAGCGCGCAGAGTGTCTTGCCAATGACGACCAGCGCGAGCGTGATTTGCAAAGTTGTACTTATATGGCTGGTTATGTTGCCAACCAGGACGAAGTGCTGGTGGAAATGCGCGATCTCGTTGATCGCCGTATTACCGATGTGGAGGATGCGGGTGAGGGCATCAGAAAGGCTCGCGCCAAACTGACTGTATTTGACCGGAAACTCGAAAACGGAAATTTCCGCAGTTCATTTTCTTGTTTGTGCGAATCTTACCGGGAACTGACGCACCCGGTGGCGAGCAAGATTCCTTTCGGTAACTGCAACTAGTAGCTGTGATCAAATGAAAAAGGCCCCTTGATGGGGCCTTTTTTTGAATTTGGCTCCCCAGCGTGGACTATACTTTTTACATCTACCAGTGGTCAGAGAATCAGAGCCGGGAGTCAAGACATGTTAGCGAAAATAAAGAACACCAAAGTTATTGTTTTGATTGCAGGAATGATCATCGGGGCATTCATTACGGCTAACCTGGGCTATCAGGCTCAGGCCATGCAAGCGGGGTTGGTCGCATCGGCGGCTGCAACGATGGCGAATGTACCGATGGGACGGAAGCCCGTGGCGATTGTCGATGGCAAGTACCCGGCCTCTTATTTTCCAAATACCGAGCTACTCGGCGCCGATGAAATGAGAATTACTGCACTCGGTACCGGCATGCCGAACATGACCCGGGCGGCGGCATCAATCTCGTTTCTTGTTGAGCTGGGCAATGGGGACATGTTCATATTCGACGCAGGAGCGGGTTCGATTGCTAACTTGTTCTCCCTGAGGCCTGACTTTTCAAAGATCGACAAAGTGTTTGCCAGTCACCTGCATATAGATCACGTTGGCGACTTCATGGGCATTCATATCGGCGGCTGGCTTTCAGGGCGATATACGCCGATCCACATTTATGGGCCGACCGGCTCCAGCCCGGCACTGGGTACGAAATCCTTTGCGGACAACATGAAAGATGGCTGGGCGTGGGATCTTGCCACCCGCAGTGGCGCGCTGCCGGATGCCGGCGCGGAAATCGTAGTGCACGAGTTCGATTACAAGCAAATGAACCAGATCGTCTACCAGGAGAACGGCGTCACGATACGGTCCTGGCCCGCGATCCACTCGCTGGATGGTTCGGTCAGCTTCGGTCTGGAGTGGAACGGTCTCAAGTACGTCTTCGGCGGGGATACTTACCCGAACAAGTGGTACATGGAGTATGCAAAAGGGGCAGACATCGCCTCTCATGAGGCTTTCCTTCCCCCGAAGGCACTGGCTGCGTATTTTGGCTGGGATCTTGGTCAGGCGACGTATGTCTCGACCCGTATCCACACCGAACCGAGCGCCTTTGGCAAGGTAATGTCGACCCTCAAGCCGCGCATGGCCGTCGGCTACCATTCGGTGCAGTCACCTGAGAACACCGCCGCGATAACGGATGGTGTCCGCAAGACCTATGACGGTCCGCTGACCCTGGCGCGCGACCTAATGGTTATCAACGTCACCAAGGACAATATAGAAGTACGTATGGCCGTGGTCGATGAATATGTGCTGCCACCCAATGTCACCCAGGCTTACAAGGATGCGGAGCGTACAGCCCAGAAGGAAACGTCCAAGTTCATACAAAGCGGCAAGTGGGAAGGCTACACCCCGCCGCCGATGCCGAAAAAGTAGTGCTGATATTCGTCGCAGTGATGATCAAATGAAAAAGACCCCTTGATGGGGCCTTTTTTTGTATTTGGCTCCCCGGCGCGGACTCGAACCCAATCCGCCTGCGGAGTTATTGATTGGACAAACGGTGGTCGCGGATTGATCTTTAGTGCGACTTTCGAAAGACGTGCTACGCGCTTCGTGGGGAGTTCGCCTGGGAAGCTCAAACGAAAATGGCCCCCGAATGGGGGCCATTGCTCGTTTGGCTCCCCGGCGCGGACTCGAACCACGGACCAATTGATTAACAGTCAATCGCTCTACCAACTGAGCTACCGGGGAAATGTTGGAACCTCTGGGTCCCGAAGGCGCGCCATTTTCCACCAACGACCAGACCAAGTCAAGGCAGCAAGGAACGCT
>CBDUSC010000179.1:0-4700 GCA_965369735.1 uncultured bacterium | reverse complement strand
ATCGATGTCGATCAACACCACCGATGCATCCCGGCCGAGCGCATCGAGCGGTGCGCGTGGAAGTGTCGACGGATCAATGGGGCCGCTAAACCTCAAGTAGATGGGCGCGCTCGTTCCAAAGCCGAATGCCTTTGCATCGATGTGCCGGCGAACCGCTCAAATGATATTTCACGACCTGGGTGATGCCGGCAAGTTGAAAATTTTCGATTTATTCAACGAAGCCAGGGATATGGCCGAGATCGATGATGAAACATTTGTCGTATTGAAAAAAATCGTTTTCGATTCTGAAGGCAATGTGCCCGAGCTGAATGCGGCACAGGTGGGTGTCCTGCTGGAAATGATGAAAGACATGCTATACCAATGCTATGTACGCAAGGGAAAACTGCAGCAGGCAGTCATGGTACGGCGTTATTTCATCGAGGAAAGCGAGAGCAATATAACCCGGCTCAAGAGCTGATCATCGGCAGATCAAGACCACGCTTGTGCGCGATATCGATTGCGTGCTGGTAGCCGGCATCGGCATGACGCATGACCCCGGTGCCCGGATCATTGATCAACACCAGCTCCAGCGCGCGGGCAGCGCGTTCCGATCCATCGGCGACAATGACCACGCCGGCATGCAGTGAGTAGCCCATTCCAACACCACCGCCATGATGAAAACTTACCCATGAAGCGCCGCTTGCGGTGTTGAGCAATGCATTCAGCACCGGCCAGTCCGCGACCGCATCAGAACCATCGCGCATGTCTTCTGTCTCCCGGTTCGGCGATGCGACCGATCCCGAATCCAGGTGATCGCGACCGATCACAATTGGCGCTGCGAGCTCGCCGCGGCGAACCATGTCGTTGAATTCCAGGCCAAGCAAATGACGTTCCTTGTAGCCCAGCCAGCAGATCCGGCATGGCAGACCCTGGAACTGTATGCGCTTGCGAGCGCCATCCAGCCAGCGGTGCAAGCCGGTGTTCTCCGGAAACATCTCGCGGGCGACGGCATCCGTTTTGTAGATGTCTTCGGGGTCGCCTGACAATGCCGCCCAGCGGAACGGCCCGATTCCTTCGCAGAACAATGGCCGGATATACAGCGGTACAAAACCCTTGAAATCGAATGCGTTTTCCACACCGGCATCGCGCGCCATTGCGCGGATATTGTTTCCGTAATCAAAAGTGGCTATGCCCTTTTGCTGAAAACCGAGCATGGCGCGCACCTGTATTGCCATGGAGTCTTTTGCAAGACGCACATATTCTTTTGCATCGCGCTCGCGCAGCTCCGCGGCCTGTTCCAGGCTGAACCCGACAGGGATGTAGCCATTTAGCGGGTCGTGTGCAGAGGTCTGATCGGTCACCAGGTCGGGCAGCGAGTCGCCCTCGAGTATTTGCGGGAACACCTCCGCTGCATTGCCCAGCAAACCTACGGATATTACCTGATCGTTTTGACAGGCATTGCGAATCAGATCGAGCGCCTCATCCAGCGTATCGGCACGGTGATCGAGATAACCGGTTTGCAGACGTTTCTGGATTCGCGAATCATCGACTTCGACCGCCAGGCAACACAGACCCGCAAATACAGCCGATAGCGGTTGCGCGCCACCCATGCCGCCGAGCCCGCCGGTCAGCAGCCAGCGCCCGGACGCATCGCCATCGTAGTGCTGGCGCACCGCCTCGGCAAAGGTTTCATAGGTGCCCTGCACGATGCCCTGTGAGCCGATATAGATCCATGAACCGGCCGTCATCTGGCCGTACATCATCAAACCTTTTTTATCGAGCTCGTAAAAATGATCCCAGTTGGCCCACTCGCCCACCAGGTTCGAGTTGGCAATCAGCACCCTTGGCGCCATCTCATGGGTTGTAAATACGCCGACCGGCTTTCCCGATTGCACCAGAAGGGTCTCGTTATCTTCCAACCGCTTCAGGGTTTCGACGATTGCATCAAAACATTCCCAGTTGCGTGCCGCGCGCCCGATCCCGCCATACACGATCAATTCTTTGGGGTTTTCGGCCACCATCGGGTCGAGGTTGTTGTACAACATGCGCAATGCCGCTTCCTGGACCCAACCCAGGCATTGCATCTCACTGCCAACCGGCGCGTGTAATTCAACGTCGCGGTAGCGGGTGCCGGTCGCGTTGCTGTCCGTTCCAGGCATAGGTTTTCCTCGGCAGGATGATTTCACAGTTGACTTGATCTGATCTTAGCCGATCCAGACCCTGGCGTTCCGGAACATGCGTGTCCAGGGTCCATCCTCACCCCATTCATCGGGGTGCCAGGAATGCTGCACGGTGCGTGATACCCGCTCGGGGTGCGGCATGGTGATGGTGACACGTCCGTCGCGGCTGGTCAGGCCTGCAATCCCGGCGGGTGATCCGTTTGGGTTGGCCGGGTATGACTCCGCGGTTTGTCTGTCGCTGTCGACAAACTGCAGTGTCACCAGACCCGATTCGCGACAGGCATCCAGGCGATCCTGATCCGGAAACTCCGCCCGCCCTTCACCGTGCGATGTGGCAATCGGTAAAAACGAACCCGCCATATCGGAGAAGAACAATGACGGTGTGTCGAGAATCTTGACCATGGACAAACGTGCTTCGAATTGTTCGGATCGGTTGCGTACAAAGCGCGGCCAGTGACCCGCACCGGGGATGAGATATTTCAACGCCGCGATCATCTGGCAACCATTGCAAATACCCAGGGTAAAGGTATCGCTGCGTGTGAAAAATGCCGCAAAACCGTCGCGCACCTGTGCGTTGAACAATATGGATTTGGCCCAGCCCTCGCCGGCGCCGAGCACGTCGCCATACGAAAACCCACCACAGGCGACCAGACCCTGAAAATCATCCAGGCTTCGTTTGCCACTGAGCAAATCGCTCATGTGCACATCGTGTGGCGCAAAGCCCGCGCGATCGAAGACCGCGGCCATTTCTACATGACTGTTGACACCTTGCTCACGCAGGATCGCAACGGCCGGTCGCACACCCGAGGCAATGAATGGCGCGGCAACATCGTCATCGATGTCAAAGCAGACAGTGACCTGCATGCCGGGGTCATTGTCATCGAGCTTTGCTGCAAATTCTTCTTTCGCGCACTCAGGATGGTCGCGCAACGCCTGCATGCGATAGGTGGTTTCCGACCATGCCCGGCGCAAATCACTGCGGCTGGCGCTGAAAATTTCCAAACCATGCCGTTTGACGCTGATCACCTGGCGCTCAATCGGCTTGCCGATACGGTGAGCAAACTCTGCGAGACCCACCTCTGCCAGGCACTCCAGCACCGCATCCAGATCTTGGCTGCGAATC
Organism: uncultured bacterium; assembly: GCA_965369735.1. GTDB lineage: Bacteria > Pseudomonadota > Gammaproteobacteria > Steroidobacterales > CBDUSC01 > CBDUSC01. The sequence goes on along the minus strand of CBDUSC010000179.1, from coordinate 1,418 downwards.
TGCCATACCACGCCGATTTCTTCGCTGAACAGGGCGCCAAGATTTTCGCGTGATATGCCATCCAGGGTACCGGCCAGGGTATCGACGAGGGCGTCGAACTCGATATCGACCCCGCAATGACCGGCAAACGCCATCTCGCAAACGGTCGTAATGAGGCCGCCATCGGAGCGGTCGTGGCAGGCCAGCAGCATGCCCTGACGCATCAAATCCTGGGTAGCATCGAACATTGCCCGAAGTTTCAGGGGGTCATCGACATCGGGTGTGCTGTCCCCGAGTTGCGAATAGACCTGGGCCAGAATCGATCCGCCAAGACGATTTTTGCCCGCGCCGATATCAACCAGTATCAACTCGCTCTCGCCCTGATCCAGCCGCAGCTCTGGCGTCAATGTGCGGCGCACATCATTGACCGGGGCAAATGCGGATATGATCAGGGACAACGGCGCCGTGACGCGTTTTTGCGCGCCGTTTTCCTGCCAGCGGGTCTGCATGGACATGGAATCCTTGCCAACCGGGATTGCAAGACCCAGCGCCGGGCAAAACTCCTCACCCACCGCCAGCACGGTGTCATACAACGCCGCATCTTCGCCGGGAAAACCTGCAGGCGCCATCCAGTTGGCGGACAGACGAATGTTTTCAATATTGCCGATGTCGGCGGAGAGAATATTGCTCAGCGCCTCGGCAACGGCCATGCGACCGGATGCCGGTGCGTCGATCAGGGCAAGCGGGGTTCTTTCACCCATGGCTGCAGCTTCACCGGTGTACCCGGTGTAGTCCGCGCAGGTGACCGCGACATTGCCCACCGGTACCTGCCACGGGCCAACCATCTGGTCGCGTGTGACCTGCCCGCCGACTGTGCGATCACCGATGGTGATCAAAAAACTTTTGTCTGCGACCGCGGGGTGCGACAGTACTTTGAAAACGGCTTCATTCAGATCGACGTTTTTGAGATCCAGCGCGATGCATTGCCGCGCCAGGCGCTTTGCTTCTCGCAGCATGCGTGGCGCCTTGCCCAACAAGACTTCGATAGGCATGTCGATCGGCCGGTTGCCGAACTCGCGATCACCCAGTACCAGCCTGCCGTCATCATGTGCATGACCCAGTACCGCGTACGGACATCGCTCACGCGCACATATTGCTTCGAATGTTGCCAGATGCTTCGCATCCAGCGCGAGTACATATCGTTCCTGCGCTTCGTTGCACCAGATTTCCATCGGCGACATGCCAGGTTCGTCGTTGGGAATGTCCCGCAGCTCGAGACGCCCGCCCATATCGCTTTGATCAATCAGCTCGGGCATCGCATTTGATAATCCACCGGCTCCAACGTCGTGAACCGATAGTATCGGGCTGTCCTCACCCATCGCCCAGCATCGGTCGATGACTTCCTGCGCGCGACGCTGGATTTCCGGGTTACCGCGCTG
>CBDUSC010000178.1:0-4709 GCA_965369735.1 uncultured bacterium | reverse complement strand
CAGCCAGCGTCTCGATGGGCAGGAACCCGGCAACACCTTGCTGACCGATGGCGAACTCGTCGCAGCCGATTTCAACCTGGATACGGCACGGCTGCTGCGTGATGCCGGGCCATGGGGGCAGCATTTTCCGGAACCCGTTTTCGATGGCGAATTCGAATTGATCAATCGGCGTATCGTTGGTGAAAAACATTTGAAAATGCGAGTGCAGCCAACGTCTGGCGGACCCGCGTGCGATGCCATCGCATTCAACCAGGCTGATATCGATTACCAACCGGGGGCCACGGCAACACTGGCGTACCGGCTCGATGTCAATGCCTGGCAAGGCCGTGAATCGGTGCAGCTCAACGTGATATACGTAGACTGAACAGCAGGCGATCATGATAAGATGCGCGCCGTTTGCACGGTGATGCCGCATATGGAAATCAACCAGATAAAATTACAAGTCGAAGATCTCAAGAGCCGGAACCAGGCTCTGAGGGGGTATCTTTGACTACGAAAACAACAGCGAAAGGTTGACCGAAGTCCAGCGCGAGCTGGAAGACCCCGATATCTGGAGCAATCAGGAGCGCGCCCAGGCGCTGGGACGCGAGCGCGTACGCCTTGAGAACCTGGTGAATTCGCTCGACAGTATTGGCCAGGGACTGATCGATGCCGGTGAACTGCTCGAGCTTGCCGCGGATGAAGAGGATGAAGCGACCCTGAGCGACATCACAGCGGAACTGTCGCGGTTGAGCAAGGAAGTCGAACAACTCGAGTTTCGTCGTATGTTTTCCGGTGAGATGGATGCACACAACGCTTTTCTGGAAATCCAGGCTGGTGCCGGTGGCACCGAGGCACAAGACTGGGCAGAAATGCTGTTGCGCATGTATCTGCGCTGGTGTGAAAGCCATGGTTTTGCTACCGAGATCATCGAGGCGTCATCCGGGGAAGTAGCAGGGATCAAAAGCGCGACCGTACGTGTCGATGGTGACTATGGGTACGGTTGGCTGCGTACGGAAACCGGCGTGCATCGGCTGGTGCGCAAGTCTCCGTTTGATTCCGGCAGTCGCCGGCATACATCATTTGCCGCAGTGTTCGTGAGCCCGGAGCTTGATGACGAAATCGACATCGATGTAAACCCGTCGGATCTGCGTATCGATGTGTATCGCGCCAGCGGCGCGGGTGGCCAGCACGTCAACCGGACGGAGTCAGCCGTGCGTATCACACACAATCCATCGGGAATTGTCGTACAGTGTCAAAACGACCGCTCGCAGCACAAGAACAAAGCCACCGCCATGAAGCAGCTCCGCGCCAAACTGTACGAGCTGGAAATGCATAAAAAACGCGAGCAGGCGCAGGCGCTGGAAGATACCAAATCCGATGTTGGCTGGGGCAGTCAGATTCGCTCATACGTTTTGGATCAATCGCGGATCAAGGATTTACGCACCGGCGTAGAGGCGAGCAATACACAAGGCGTACTGGATGGCGACCTGGATGAATTTATCGAGGCAAGCCTGAAGCAGGGGTTATAGGGATCGATGGGGAAGATGGGCGATAAGGACCAGGAACACGAATTGATTGCCGAGCGCAGACGCAAGCTTGCGAAGCTGCGGGAGCAGGGCAATGCATACCCGAACGATTTCCGGCGAAATTCGCTGGGTGGCGAACTCCACCAATTTTATGATGGCCATGCAGCCGATGCACTGGAATCTGAACACGTTGAGGTTGCGGTTGCCGGGCGGATGATGGCCAAGCGTGTGATGGGCAAGGCCAGCTTTATCAATTTGCAGGATCGCAGCGGGCAAATACAGGTGTTTTTGCAGCGTGATGCGTTGCCCGATGGTTTGTACCAGGACTTCAAAAGCTGGGATGTTGGCGACATTGTTGCCGCAAAGGGCGTGTTATTCAAAACCAAAACCGGTGAGCTCAGTGTGCGTGCAGATACGCTGCGCATACTGACAAAATCGCTGCGGCCATTGCCCGAAAAATTTCACGGCCTGTCTGACCAGGAAACACGGTACCGGCAGCGCTATGTCGATCTCATCATGAATGAGAGCACGCGAAAGGTATTTCTGGTTCGTACACGCGTTATCGAATATATGCGTCAGTTTTTGAATGCATTGGGTTTCATGGAAGTCGAAACGCCGATGATGCAGACGATCCCCGGCGGTGCTGTCGCCAAACCGTTTGTCACACATCACAATGCGCTGGATATGGAGCTTTACCTGCGCATTGCGCCGGAACTATATTTGAAAAGGCTGACGGTTGGTGGTTTTGACCGGGTATACGAAATCAACCGCAGTTTTCGCAATGAAGGATTGTCTACTCAGCACAACCCCGAGTTTACGATGCTCGAGCTATACCAGGCGTACGGTGATTTTGAAGACATTATGGCGTTGACCGAAACCCTGATACGCGGGTTGGCGTCCAGTCTTTTCGATGCCGAGCATATCGAATACCAGGGTACCGAATACGATCTTGCAAAACCGTTTGAGCGCATCAGCGTTGAAGAATCTCTTTTGAAGTTCAATACGGACCTGGACAAGGATCGCTTGCGGGATGTGGATTATCTGCGCGATATTTGCCAGACGCACAAGATCAAGTTCGAAGCCGGCTTTGGCGCCGGCAAGCTGCAAATTGAGCTGTTTGAGAAGACGGTCGAAAATATGCTGATGCAGCCGACATTTGTCACGCACTATCCTGTGGAAGTGTCGCCGTTATCACGGCAAAACGATGAGGACCCGTTTTTGACGGATCGATTCGAATTATTCATCTCCGGCCGCGAGCTCGCGAATGGTTTCTCCGAATTAAACGATCCGGAAGAACAAACCAGAAGATTTCAGGCTCAGGCCGAGTTGAAAAGCGGTGGTGACGATGAAGCCATGTTTTTTGATGAGGACTATATACGTGCTCTGGAGTACGGTTTGCCACCGACCGGCGGGCTCGGTGTCGGCATTGATCGCCTGGTCATGTTCCTGACGGATTCTGCGTCCATCAGAGACGTGCTGATGTTCCCGCATATGCGACCGGAGTCGGGCGGCAACTGACTATCCTTCTATCGGATACGGTAAATCCACCGGTACAAGCGCGGCGTTGTCATCGCCCGCTGTCAGCTGTTTAGCTTTTTGCTCCAGTCGTATGACCGCAAGTACCCGCGACCGGTTATCGTTTTTAGCGCTGCGAACGACGGTACCCGCTATTTTGCCGTCTGTTATCACATCGTCACCGACGACTACCGCATGGTTATCTGTTTCAAAGAGCAGCATGCGGCGCTTGATGCGCCCAAGGTTTTGCGTACGCGCGATGATTTCCTGACCGGTATAACAACCTTTTTCGAAACTGATGCCGTGTAGCAGATCAAGATTGAGCATCTGTGCGACGAATTTCTCGCGCGTCACAGCGTAAACTTCCGGGAGACCCCGGTTGACGCAGAGCAACTCCCAGCTTCGCGAGTCCTCTGTACGGTCTGAGGGCGGTAATTCCCCTGCAACGCGTAATGACAGCCCATCTGTATTATCCTGGCAACCGATAACCTCAAGATCAGTGATTTCGATGTTTAGCTTTGCGCGGAATACGTAGCGCTTCAGCTCATTGACGACTGCCTCGGCGATCTCGCGTGGCAAAATCGCGTTGAAGCCGTCTTTGCTGCGGCACAGATGCAAAATAGCCAATACACGGCCTTTCGGACTGTTCAACGCCGTCAGCTGAGTCTGCCCATCAGCCAGGGCACCGATATCATTGCACAGCTGGCCATTCAGAAAAGTTTCGGCATCGATACCCCCGATGCGGATGACGGCATAGGAATCCAGTTGGTAGCAGGTGTTTGTCGCGCTGTTCATGAAGTAGAAAAGTCCTGATCGGAAAGGCAGGCTATTCTATCTTATGCGCTGGCCCATGCGTTGGCCCATGCGTTGGCCGTATCAGCCGCGCTAGTGAAAAGGATGGGGCTTTCTGGCAAACTTCACAGCATGTCGGACAAGCATGAGAACAAGACGGCAGAATCTACCAGCAATAGTACTGGCAAAAAGCCAAATGTGCCTGATGGGCGAGTCGCCGATGCATCAAAACCAAAGGAAATCGGCGGTCGCGATGGCCCTGACCCGACACGCTATGGCGACTGGGAGAAAGCCGGGCGCTGTATCGATTTCTAGATATCATTTTAAGGAATAAGAATGGCAAGCAGTCAACGGCCGTTGTCGCCGTTCATGATGTACAAGCCGCAACTCACGGCGGTGCTGTCGATCATCCACCGTATGACCGGCATGTTTCTGAGCATCGGAACTCTTGTCCTTGTCTACTGGTTGATTGCGGCAGCAAGCGGTCCTGAGGCCTATGCAGTTGCTCTGTATCGTCTGGATAACCCGTTGCTGCTCCTGTTGTTCCTTGGCTGGTCGTTTTCGTTTTTTTATCACCTGTGCAACGGTATCCGGCATTTGTTTTGGGATATCGGCAGGGGTTTTGAAATATCGCAGGTGTATGCGAGCGGTTGGACGGTTGTCATTGCCACCTTTGTAATGTGGCTGGGTTTCTGGTTTCTGCTCTGGGATCGATTATGGAATCGTATCGGGGGTGTGCTATGAGTTTACGTACCCCTCTTGGTCGCGCTCTGGGTCTTGGATCCGCACGAAAAGGCAGCGGTCACTGGTGGGCGCAGCGAATGACGGCAGTAGGTCTTGTCCCGTTGGCATTCTGGGGTGTGTTTGCGTTGTTGAGCCTGGATGAACTGTCAT
>CBDUSC010000177.1:0-4713 GCA_965369735.1 uncultured bacterium | reverse complement strand
GAAACCCCGGTTTCAGGTCAACATGCCAACCATCATCCCGATAACCCCGCCGATAAACCCGCCAATTGCAGCAATCAGGAACTGCTTTTCTTTTGTGACGTTTTTATCCTGGTTGTCGTTATCCGTATCCATATTCATGCTCCAAAAATCGGTTCCTAAATCGCTAGTGAGATCAACAGGCCAACCGCGGCGCCAATGGCTCCCCCAACCGCTGCACCCATCGTTATATACAAGACATTCGGTGGATCCGTTATCACACGATTTTTAAGCCTGCATATTTGCGGTGGATCAACGATCACACGAGCCTTGATCGCAGAGCCTTCAACCTTCACCTTATATTCCTTGGTGCTTTCCAGTTCTGCCGTTGGCACATCAAAAGATAGACCACCACCACCGGCACCCTTGCTGCCTTCCAGCCAGCTTGTCGATGACTCAATATCGAAGGCTTTTTTCCCCTCGTTTTTGAATATAAGTATGTCACCAGGACAAACATGGGCCGGATCTTCAGAGACTTTCCAGTTCACCCCGTCATATTTGATAGTTACAGTTACCGTTGCCATTTAATTCCCCCTCGTTGAATCTGATTAGTCTTCATTATTATTCAGTAACCGGGCAAGCCGGTCTCCTTTTTGCAATGGATTCAGCATTGGCTCCGAATCGATCAACGTCGTCGCATAACCGAGATCCAACGCTTGCTCAAGTGCGGTCATAGCCGCATCGATATCTCCAATCTGTGCCAGAACCATGGCTTTGGAAAAATAAATTCCAGGACGGCCAGAACCCTTATCCTCCGCCTGGTTCATAATTCGGGTCGCCGACCCGGCATCGCCCATCACCGAGAAATACAAGGCAAGATCCGATAGCGCTTCCGCATCATCCGGGTGCAAATCGATCCATTGCCGGGCAAGATCAATTGCCCTGGTGAATGTCGTTTTGACCCGTTCCGATTCCATGCCGGCGAACTTTTGAGCCGAACCCAGATTCCCCCAGACCCGGTGGTCGTCGGGAGTCACGACCGACGCATTCTCGAACATGCTAACCGCCTCATCAAAACGCCCAAGGTAATAATAGACCAGCCCGACATTGGATATGGCGCTTGCCCGGGTCTCCTCCAGTTTTAGTGCAGTCAAAAAAGAGTCCAGCGCCGGGTCGAGATCGCCGTTCAGAAGGTATGCAGCGCCAAGATTGCTATGCCCCGGCGCATCATAGGGCGTCAGCTCGACCACTATGGAGAGCTTGCTGATCGATTCGTCGTACCGGCCCTCGCCCAGCAGGAACAAGCCATAGTCGGCGTATGCCGCCCAGTTCCCCGGTTGCAACTCCAGTGCCCGGACAAAGGTGGCCTCTGCATCATCAAGCCTGCCCTGTGTTGCGAAAATATTGGCCAGCCCGCGGTATGCTCTTACCGAACGCGAATTCACTTCAATCGCATTTTCGAATGCAAGTTCGGCGAGATTTGCCCGGCCGGTTCGGCGATACAGGTTGCCAAGCGCCTCATGCACAACGCCAAGCCTGGGATCGAGCTCGAGTGCAAGGTGGCAGGCGCGGTCGGCTGGAGCAATATTGCTGTCGTCCCGGGTCAGAACGTATCTCGAAACATTGATTTCGCAAATACCTGCGTGAGCATCGGCATACCCGGGTTCATATTCAATCGCCTGCCGGTAATGATCCTCCGCCTTTGCCAGTGATTCCAGTGAAGCGGGTTTGAAAAATGCGTTCCGGCCTAGCCGGTATTCTTCATAAGCCCGTAGATCAGTATCCTTTTCATACGCCAGATTCTTCGCCGATACCGGGGACAATACGAGTTCCAGCGCTTGAACAACTGCCAGCGATATTTCGTTCTGGATACGAAATAATCCGGTCATTTCGCGATCATAGCTCTGTGACCAAATATGAAATCCATTGTCCGTGTCAATAAGCTGCGCAACAACCCGGACATTGTCATCAGCCTGACGAACACTTCCTTCCAGGAAATATCGAACACGCAATCTACTACGGACCATTTTTGAATCGGCGTTTTCGGGCAGTGACCACGCATCGCCCCGCGATGCTACAAGCATCTCATCCAGACGGGCCAATTTGTTCAGCACATCTTCCGACAGGCCATCGCTAAACGATCTTGTCTCCGGACTATTGTCCAGATCTACAAACCTGAGTACCGCGACACTGTTCGCTGCAGTCTCAAACTCGATTTGCTTTGGCTTGTCACCGTTTCCGCTGACGCCGTGCCAAATTGCCAGCATGGCTGCGAGAACAATCATTCCTGCAACTGCAATATTGATCCGGTGCGATATGCGCAGCGTTCCGCCACCTTCGTCTATGGTGACGCCCCTGGAGGTGATTTGCAGAAACCACGACAATATCAGCGCTATGGGAAAACCCAGGATGACCAGCTTCACGAATGCCGCGGCAACGGCGGGGGGGAAGCCAAACTTGTCAAAGGTAATATCGGCAACCTGGATGGACAGCCAGCCGATAATTGCGTATGAGGCTGCGACATGCAGCACATTGCGCCTTTTCAGCTCGCCAATCAGTGATCCTGTCTTGCCCGGGGACAAATATTCATCGGCGGTTGATGCATACGGCGCGGCAGGTTCTCCAACTCCCTTCGCCCGCAGCGGTGTGACTTTTTGCACCAGCCGGTAGCCTCTTTTTGGCACGGTCTGCACGATGCGCGGGTGATCGGCGTGGTCACCAAAATGATGCCTCAATTCACTGATACAACGTGTCAGCACCTCGTCCGAGACATAGGTGCCGCCCCAGATTTTGCTCAGGAGCTCTTCACGCGTAACGACATCCCCGGCGTTCTCGGCAAGACTGACCAGGACCTCCATAACCTTGGGCTGCACATGCTGCTCGCCATCGGGAGATTCAATACGGCCATTCAGCGGATAAATCGTCCACCGATCAAGCTGAAAACCGTTACGCACCAGATTGGGCATCCCCCACCCCTGTATCCCAAAGGCTACTATCGAAGAATAGCACCGCAGGGCTTACACAGTGCTTACAAACCCTGATCCAGCATCCGCGCAAGCCGCGAAGCCTCTACCGCGGGCGGGTATGCGTCGTCTGCCCCGGCATAGGCATCCAGGGTAATCCGCAAAGCATCTTTGGCCCGCTGCACATTGCCGCGCGCATGCTCAAGCCGTGCCAGCTCAAGATTGGCGATCGGGTGAGCCGGGTTACCTTTCAGATAACCGTCCAGTATCTCCTGCGCTTCATCAAGTTTGCCGGTCTGAATCAGGTAGCGTGCCAAAGAGAGATTGATACGCATGCGATCCTTTTCTTCCTGGGTGCCCGATATCGATTGGGAGAATCTCTCCAGTGCCTTGCGGTCATATTCTATTGCCTGATCCAGATTGCCATCGAGTTCCGCAAGCCTTGCGCGCGCCATATCGGACACATAATAAAGATCCTCCTGCTGCATCAGCTTCAGGAATGCGTCTACCTTTTCGATGTATTCGCCAGCCTTTTCCCTGTTACCATCGGCGAGCCAGAGCAACATGAAACCTACATCAACCAGGGTATCCAGAGGCGGCTCGAAACCTGCCTGCAGCCGGGTGAGTACATCGATACCGCGTTGAACCTCGGCGCCCAGTCCATAGAAATACGCGTAGTCGACATAGGTAAGCATGACAAGATTTATCGGTTGCATATAGGCTTGTCCCACTTCATATAGTCGATCCACAAGATCCAGTATTTCTCCAATCTGCCCTCGTGCCTGGTAGTAGTTAATCCAGCCACGAATCACGCGAGCTTGCTGCTGCGGAATCCGCGCGATGTTTTCTGCATCAACAAGATGTTTGAGCGCTTCATCGTATTTGCCTTCGCGAATCGCAATGTCGGCAAGACCAATTATCGGGCGGACCAGTTCCGAGGAAAAAAGACCAGCTCGCTCGTAGCCTTCGCGTGCGGCCTGTAATTCTCCGGCATTGATTAACGTCGCAGCCATATCGATAAGCGCAGTCTGATCCTCCGGGTTGTTTTCTGCGTATTGTGTGTACTTCGCAATTGCTTCATCCAGCTCGCCTAGTACTTCATGTATTCTCGCCATGACCAACAAAACACCGTCATCATCGGGATCAAGTTTGTATACGATCTCGAGTTGCGCCAGAGCATCGCGTGGCTGGTTGGTCTGTGAGATATAGGCGTCGGCAAGATGTTTTCGTGCCCGGGTATTCTGCGGGTACAGCTCCACCCACATTTCATACAGCTTGAGACTCTTTTCCGGCTCGTTGCGCCAGGTGTAACTCAATGCTTTTGCAATAAACCGGTCATCATCCGTCAGCCTGTATTCATGCTGCAGCGCTTTCCGAATGGCATCCGATGCGGCCTCCATGTTTCCGAGTTGAAAAATCGCATTGGCCATCAACATATGGACTCGCGCAAAACCGGGATCCAACTCAAGTGCCTGCTGCCAATACTCGACCGCTTTTGACAAGTCGTTTTCCAGGTACCCCGCATTCAGACCCAGAACCGCAAGTTTCATCGCCGCCGGTGACCCTGCGATTCGCTCCGCAATACCGAGGTCATTCCCGGTCTGTGCATCGGGTACATCAATCGCTGCTTTTATTTCATTGCTGAGTCGATCCGCGAGCAACAATATATCGGGACCGGTCAAACGTTATGAAAACGCAATTCCCGATTGATCTGTTTCATACACCTCCACCTGTAGCTCATATTCATCGTAGATTTTTTAAAATGACCCGCAGC
>CBDUSC010000176.1:0-4718 GCA_965369735.1 uncultured bacterium | reverse complement strand
CCGGGTTGAAGAACAGGTTTTGAAACAGGTTTTCCGCCGCATCCTTGGTCGGCGGCTCGCCCGGGCGCATCATGCGATAGATTTCAACCAACGCTTCAAGACGCGTGGTTGTCGAATCGATGCGCAAAGTGTTTGAAATAAACGCGCCCCTGTCGAGTTCATTCACGTACAGCGTCTTGATATTTTTGACGCCTGCCTCGATCAGCGCCTCGACTGCTTCTATCGTCAACTCATCATTGGCAGTAGCCAGCAATTCACCGGTTTCCTTATCAACGATGTCATGCGAAAGAATCTTGCCTTCGAGAAATTCGATTGGCACCGGAAGCTGTTTGACCTTCGCTTTTTCGAGATCGTGCACATGTTTTGCCGTGATGCGACGACCCTCTTGAACAATAACTTTTCGCCCGATCTTGATCTCAAAGCTCGATGTCTCACCGCGCAGACGCTCGGGGATCAGCTTTAGCTTGATCTCTTTTTTGCCCAGCTGAAAATCATTTGTATCAAAGAACAGCTTCAGCATTTGCTCATTTGTCATATCCAGTGCACGCAGAATAATTGACACCGGAAGTTTGCGACGGCGGTCAATACGCGCGAATACAGCGTCCTTGGGGTCGAACTCAAAGTCCAGCCAGGATCCGCGGTATGGAATAACGCGGGCAGAGAACAGCAACTTGCCCGAAGAGTGTGTTTTGCCCTTGTCGTGATCAAAAAACACGCCAGGCGAGCGATGCAGCTGCGATACGATGACACGCTCGGTGCCATTGATCACAAAAGTACCGTTGTTGGTCATCAGCGGCAGTTCACCGAGATACACTTCCTGCTCGCGAATGTCCTTGACGGGTTTTTGTTTACCCGGTGCGTCCTTGTCATAAATGATCAGGCGCACCATGACACGCAGCGGCGCTGCGTAGGTCAAACCGCGTAACTGACATTCCTTGACGTCAAATATCGGATCGCCCAGACGGTAACTCACATAATCAAGCGAGGCATTGCCCGAATAGCTGACGATCGGGAATACCGACTTGAATGCCGCGTGCAAACCAACATCTACCCGTTGCTTGGGTTGTTTGTCGGTCTGCAGGAAATTCAAATAGGAATCCAGCTGTATGGATAACAAATAAGGTACATCAAGGATGCTTGGACTCTTGCCAAAATCCTTGCGTATACGCTTTTTCTCGGTGAACGAATAGGCCATCGCGATTACCCTCGGTCCAGGCTCAAAAATCAGTTACCGGCAATTGCCGGTGGCACACAAGCGGGAAAAGGCCGACGGCATCGCCGCCAGCCTGTACCCGTTTTTCGGGTCATACCCGTATTGACTCTTGCGAGTATCAATCGACGTCTTACTTGACCTCGATGGTGGCGCCAGCTTCTTCCAGCGCTTTCTTGGCCTCTTCGGCCTCGTCCTTGTTCACGCCTTCCTTGACGGATGCCGGTGCACTCTCGACCAGGTCCTTGGCTTCTTTCAGGCCAAGACTGGTCAGGGCACGAACTGCCTTGATCACAGAAACCTTGTTACTGCCATAGCTTGTCATCACAACATCGAACTCGGTCTGTTCCTCGGCAGCTGCAGCGTCGCCAGCAGCCGGAGCAGCAGCAACCGCAACCGCGGCGGCAGCCGATACGCCAAACTTTTCTTCCATGTCGGAAATCAGTTCGACGACGTCCATCACACTCATATTGGAAATTGCTTCCAGGATATCTTTTTTGGAAACAGCCATTGTTTCTCTCCTTACATCTTGTTACCCGAGCAGCTCTCTGCTGCCGGAATTAAATTAAAACCTCAAGCCGCCTGTTTTTGATCACGCACCGCTGCAACAGTACGGACGAGCTTGGCCGGCGGTTCGACCAAGGTACGAACGAGCTTGGTAACTGGCGCCTGCATCACACTCATGAGCATGGCAAGTGCCTGCTCGTGTGTGGGCAGCGTAGCCAGACGATCGAGCTCCGATGCGGGCAAAAGCTGCCCGTCAAAGGCGATACCGATCGTCACCAGCTGTTCATTTTCCTTGGCAAAACTTTTGACCACTCGGGCCGCGGCGCCTGGATCTTCCTGGGAAAATGCAAGCAATAACGGTCCGTTGAGCGCGTCTTTAAGACACTCGAATTCAGTGCCTTCCACAGCTCTGCGTGCCAGGGTGTTCTTGACCACCTTCATGTAGACGTCGGAACTGCGTGCTTCTTTACGCAAATTCGTCATCTGCTCGACGGTCAAACCGCGGTATTCAGCCACAACAGCCGACAAGGCCTGAGCTGCAACCGCATTCACCTCGGAAACAAGCGCTTTCTTGTCATCGAGTCTTAACGCCATGTTTTCCTCCTGGCTTCAGGATTCACTACCAATGGGCCCTGCATCTCTGCCGAACCCGCCCTAATCGACAGTGAACCCTCGCCAGCTCCGACTGACCCGGGTAACACCATCTGCGCAGGATGAAATCTATTAAGAGCTTTCGCTCACCTGCGGTCTTTGACGATTGCCGGTCTTGCGACCGGTTCTCAAACGCTTTCCCTAGCGGTACCTGTTCGGGTACGCACTGCTTCCTATATTTCAATACTCGTCTGATCAACCTGGATACCTGGACCCATGGTCGATGAGACAGTCAGCTTCTTCAGGTAAATACCCTTGGCGGCCGCCGGTTTTGCCTTGTTCAGGTCAGACAGCAGCGCCAGGAGATTTTCCTGTAGATCATCAATCGAAAATTCAACTTTACCGATCGGGCAGCTCACAATGCCCGCCTTGTCGGCGCGGAACTGCACCTGACCGGCCTTGGCATTTTTGACCGCCTTTTCAACATCCGGGGTTACGGTGCCAACCTTGGGGTTGGGCATCAAACCGCGGGGGCCAAGGATCTGGCCAAGCTGGCCAACGACACGCATCGCATCCGGTGTCGCAATCACAATGTCAAAATCCAGCATGCCGCCCTTGATCTGTTCGGCCAGATCTTCAAAGCCAACGATATCGGCACCGGCTGCGGTCGCCTTGTCAACATTGTCACCCTGGGCAAACACAGCAACGCGAGTGGTCCTGCCTGTACCGTTGGGCAACACCGTCGATCCGCGAACGACCTGATCCGATTTGCGCGGGTCCACACCGAGGTTCACCGCAATCTCCACCGTCTCAGAAAACCTGGCACTCGCCAGCTCCTTGATCAGTGTGAGTGCATCTCCAAGCGGGTAAAACTGCCCGGATTCGACTTTCTCGCGAAACATCTTTTTACGTTTTGTCAGTTTGGCCATGATCAGACGCCCTCAACCTTGATGCCTGCTGAACGCGCGCTGCCAGCGATGGTACGCACCGCAGCGTCCATATCGGCGGCGGTGAGATCCGGCATTTTTGCGGTCGCGATCTCTTCCAGCTGGGCGCGATTTACCGTGCCAACTTTCTCGGTATTCGGTGTACCGCTACCCTTCTTGACACCCGCTGCCTTGCGCAGCAGCACCGAGGCGGGCGGGGTCTTGGTGATGAAGGAAAAACTGCGATCACTGTATACTGTGATCACCACAGGAATGGGCAAACCCGGTTCCACGCCCTGAGTATGGGCATTGAACGCCTTGCAAAATTCCATGATGTTGACACCGTGCTGACCCAGCGCTGGCCCGACAGGCGGACTCGGGTTCGCCTGAGTAGCCGGTATCTGCAGCTTGATATAGCTGTCAATTTTCTTGGCCATGATCTAATCCTCGTGGGTAATAACGCCTTTCGGCTCCCCTGTGTTCCTATTCCGTAACCGGCACCGTCTAAGCTTTTTCGACCTGGCCGAAATCCAGTTCAACCGGAGTCGATCGACCAAGAATCTGCACAGCAACGCGCAGCTTGCTCTTGTCGTAATTCACTTTTTCAACTACACCGTTGAAGTCGTTGAACGGTCCATCTATGACACGAACGACCTCGCCCGGTTCAAACAATACCTTCGGCCTCGGTTTATCCACGCCTTCCTGCACACGCTGCAGAATTGACATGGCTTCCTTCTCCGAAATCGGTGCCGGCTTGTCGCTGGTACCACCGATAAACCCCAGCACCTTCGGCACCGACTTCACCAGGTGCCAGGTATCCTCGTCCATCTCCATCTGAACGAGTACGTATCCCGGATAAAACTTGCGCTCGCTACGGCGCTTCTGGCCTTCCCGCATCTCCACCACTTCCTCGGTGGGCACGAGAATATCACCAAACTTGTCTTCAGCACCGACCAGCTTTATCCGCTCCTCGAGCATGGTTTTGACCTTGTGCTCAAAGTTCGAATAGGCATGAACCACATACCAGCGCATTGCCATGCCTCAGACTCCCTGGGTCAACTTGCTGGTGGCCCACAGCAAAATCATGTCCAGGCCCCAGAAGAAAATACCCATGATCAATACAAAAATGATCACTGCAATCGTCGTTTGTATGGTTTCCTGCTGCGTCGGCCAAACTACCTTGCGCAGCTCCATGCGGGCACCGGTCATGATTTTCCAGAATTCACCGCCCTTATGCGTTTGCATGGCAACGGCAATGCCCAACACCACTCCACCAATCACCATCAATGCGCGCACGACAATCGATAGATTGGGGTAGTAGTAATAGCCAACGATGCCACCAATCAGTATTGCAACGGCAAGCAAAAGCTTGACTGTATCCAGCGCGCTAACACCAGTTTCGGTTTTTACATTCATCAATAGTTAACTAGTAGTCCGGGACCAGGTCCACAGCATGCATTTCAATGGCAGGCCAGGAGGGACTC
>CBDUSC010000175.1:0-4726 GCA_965369735.1 uncultured bacterium | reverse complement strand
GACCCCGCAACGCATCTGGCCGAGGGCGAGTGGTCGGATGTCTTCGCCAAACATAACGAGGGTTTTGGAGATACGCTCGCGGTATGGGGCATGAATCCGGGCGCTTACATCTTTATCCCGTTTATCGGACCATCCTCACCACGCGACGGGATTGGCTGGATAGCCGACTACCAGTTGGACATTCTTACCCATTACAATCGCAGCAAGTATCGGGACAAGTTGCTGGTTATCAAAATCATTCACAAGAGAGCGCAACTTCTGGATCTCGAGAAACAACTCGAGGGTCAGGAAGACGAATACACCTTCGTGCGTAATGCCTGGATGCAAAACCGTAATTTCCGGGTCATGGATGGCGAGATTGCCGAAGACACCATGGACGATTCAGAGTTCGGAGACGAGTTCGACTAGAAACCAATGTCAGGATGATTTTCTGAACTCGCGGCCGGTCCAGCGTTCGCCCGCATGCAGCATATCTTCCACTTCGCTGATTTCGGCAATCGATGTAATTTGTTGCGGAACATTCTTGTAATGGATTTCCCTGACGAAATATTTCGACCAGTTCACCCACTCCAGCAACAGCGCAAGACCCGCGCTGTCGCTCTGTGTCACACCGGAAAGATCGATCTCGATGACCGAGTAATCGGCAAACAGATCCTTGCTCTTTGCCAGTAGATCGGCAACTGTTGAATATCCAAACGCGCCGTCTATTTTAAACTTGCCGCCGCCGAGGTCCTTGAATTCAACGCTCATGAGGCAGATGTCTCCGCTGGCGCATTTCTTTTTTGTTCCGCTTCGGCATTCAACTCGGCAATCACGCTATCCAGACCTTCCTGGCGAATCTTGGGTCCATACTGGTCGGTATAGCTCGTGACATAAGAGATACCCTCAATGACCACATCCCAGGCCTTCCAACCCGATTTCGTACGCCGCATGCGATAGAAAACCGGAGCCACTTTGCCATCGGGCAAGGTTACATCGGTTTTGACAACAGCATTTTTACCGCTGTCGTCACCATCGAATGGTCTTATTTTTACGGTATCATCTTTTAACTCCAGCAAGCCCTTGCCATAACCGGCAACAAGAACACTGTTGAACGCAGTCACAAAGCCATCTTTTTGTTCGTCCGTAGCACTGCGCCAGGCCGCCACACCCATGACACGCGCTGCCGAGTATCGCTTGTCAAACGATGGACCAAGAATTTCTTCAACGGCTGCTTCAAGCGCTGCATAGTCGTTTCTCAATGCGTCTGCACAACACTCCACCTTTTCGATCGCACGCTGCAATGTTGCTTCCACAACTTCATTTGGTGTTTGATCCTGAGCGGCCAGCAATGGTGCCCATAAAAGAAAAAACACCGCTACCGAATTACGAATCTTGATTACTGGTTTCATGTCGGGCCCCCTGGCTTATTTCCTTTGGCTATTCCGCCTTTTCTTCTTCTTTTTTATCCTTGCCACCGCTGAACAGATATTTGCTGATCAGCTTCTCAAGCACCAGCGCCGGCTCGGTGCTGAATATCCTGTCACCCTCCGCCAAAACCTCTTCATCCACGCCCGGCGTCAGACCGACATACTGGCCACCGAGCAAGCCGCTGGTAAGAATACTGGCAGTGGAATCGCTGGGTATCTGGTCAAATGGCGCCTCAATTCGCATCGTGACAACGGCGACGAATTGCTCTGGATCAAATGAAATATCTTCAACCTGACCGATGGACACCCCGGCGATGGACACCGGAGATCTCACTTTCAGCCCGCCGACCTGGTCAAATTGCGCAGTAACAGAATACCCGCTTGCACCCAGAGTGAACGACTGATTTGAGGTCTGCGTTGTCAGGAAAAACAGCGCCGATACGCCAAGCAAGACGAACAGCCCGGTGCCAATTTCAACATTACGTGTCTGCTTCATGCCAGAACCCTCTTATAACAATACTGCCGTCACCATGAAGTCCAGGATCAGGGTAACAATTGCGGAAATAACAACGGCTCGTGTGGTGGCGAGACTAACGCCTTCCGCGGTAGGCACCGCGTTGTAGCCTTCAAACACAGCCAAAAGACTGCACGCGCCGCCAAAAATCATGCTCTTGATAATGCCTTCTGAAATATCGCGGGGCCGCACGCTGGTCTGCATCTGCGACCAGAACGCACCCGAATCAACACCCTCGAGCACGACGCCAACCAGGTAGCCCCCGAACAAACCAATGCCGCTGAAAATTGCGACCAGAAACGGCATCGCGATCACACCACCAAGGAATCTCGGCAACACGACCCGGCGTATCGGATCGACCGCCATCATTTCCATTCCGGATAGCTGGTCCGTGGCTTTCATCAGGCCGATTTCCGAAGTCAGCGACGTACCGGCGCGCCCTGCGAACAGCAACGCAGTCACAACGGGAGCCAGTTCCTTGAGCAACGCCAATGCAACAACCGAGCCGACGGCTTCTTCGGAACCATAGCGTTCCAGCATCGCGACCCCCTGCAGGGCCAGCACCATACCGATGAAAAAACCGCAGGTCATGATGATGACCAGCGATCGGGCACCTGTGTTGTATATCTGCGCGACAATCAGGCCGGGTCTGAGCAGCGCGCGCGGCGTATAGGTGATCAGCCGCAGCAAAAACAGCTGCAGTGATCCAAAGGTCCGCAGGAAATCCTGAAACTGCCAGCTAAGATTTCTTACCAAGGCTCTCATCAGCTATCCCTTACCAGCATTTGTTCGCTGTAATCCGGTGCCTCGACATGAAATGGTACTGGGCCATCAGCGATACCGTTCATGAACTGGCGAACCAGCTCGGTCGATGAGGATTGAAGATCGGTCGGCTTACCCGACGCCGCCACCTTGCCTTCGGACAACAGGTAACTGCGATCGGCCACCGAGGAAATTTCCGCAACGTCGTGCGACACCACAATACTGGAGATACCCAAGGCATCATTCAGTTTGCGCACCAGGCGAACAATGACCCCCATGGATATCGGATCGAGACCGACAAATGGTTCGTCGTAAATAATGACCTCAGGGTCCATGACCATGGCCCGCGCCAGCGCGACCCGGCGCGCCATTCCGCCGGATAACTCGGTTGGCATCAGTTGCCAGGAGCCGCGCAGGCCCACCGCGTGCAGCTTGGTCAACACGATGTGCCGAATCAGCCGCTCCGGCAACTCGGTATGCTCGCGCAGAGGGAATGCTACGTTTTCATAGACATTAATGTCGGTCAGCAACGCCCCATTTTGAAATAACATCCCGACCCGTTTTCGCAATTCAAACAGACCGTTGGTCGACAAGCTGACCACATCCGCGCCCAATAGCTCGATGGAACCGCGATCAGGAACCAGTTGCCCGGTGACGAGACCCAGCAGGGTGCTTTTGCCCGTGCCACTGGGCCCCATGACCGCCGTGACTTCACCTTTTTTGATGTCAATATCGAGACCATCGAAGATTTTTCTGTGACCGCGAGTAAAGGTCAGGTTACGGATGCTGACAATGTTTTCCTTATCCTCGTCAGGAATCCCGCCCTCGGTAACGTGGCTTTGTTCTTGTTCTTTTTCCTGGTCT
Source organism: uncultured bacterium (assembly GCA_965369735.1). GTDB lineage: Bacteria > Pseudomonadota > Gammaproteobacteria > Steroidobacterales > CBDUSC01 > CBDUSC01. The sequence continues at coordinate 1,177 of CBDUSC010000175.1, read as the reverse complement.
GTCATTATGCCGTCAGCCTCCCCCCCCGTTACTCAGGCAGCCGTTTCCATTTCATTCTTGTAGCTGCCGCTGCGCGCCAGGCCATTCAGTTTTGCTCGATTGAAAAGCGCCTGCTGGCCGGCGTCGTACTGATCACTCTTGCCTTGCCACGCCGACAGTGCAGGTGCCTGCAAAGCGCGACCGTATGAAAAACTCAGCTCCCATGGGTGCGGTCCCAGGGTATTCATAATACTCAGGTGTTCGGTCGCTTCCTCTGCAGTCTGGCCACCCGACAGGAACGCAATGCCCGGCACTTCAGCCGGCACATGTGCGGTGAGGCATCTCACCGTGGCCTCCGCTACCTCCTGCGGTCCGGCCCGACCGGATGCTTCGGTACCTGAAATCACCATGTTGGGTTTTAATACCATACCGCTCAGCGCGACACCTGCTTTGTTCAATTCTGCGAATACCGCATCCAGGGCGCGATTCGTCACGTCCTCGCAGACTTCAATGCTGTGCGGACCATCCATCAGCACCTCCGGCTCCACGATCGGCACAATATTGGCTTCCTGGCACAACGCGGCATATCGTGCCAGCGCATGCGCATTGGCGTGCAGGCAATAGTCGCTGGGTATGCCATCGCCAATGGTAATCACTGCGCGCCACTTGGCAAACCGTGCGCCAAGCTCGTAATACTCCGCCAAACGATCGCGCAGACCGTCCAGGCCTTCGGTCACTTATTCGCCGGCGTGACCGGCCAGATCCCTGGCACCCGTATCCACTTTGATACCCGGGATCATGCCGTGATCGGCAAGATATTGCGGAAATGGGGTCCCGTCATCCGTGCTCTGGCGTAGCGTTTCGTCAAACAAAATGACGCCGCTGATATAGTCGCCGGCACCGTCTGTAGTAAAAAGCATTTGCCGGTATGTGCGGCGATTCTCTTCGGTCGACTCGGTAGTGATCGTATCGAATCTTTTCTTGATCGTGGGCGAGCTTTCATCTGCCGCCAGGATGCCCTTTCCTTCTGCCACCATGGCGCGGGCAACGGATTCAAGATCCTGCAAACTCATCAGGTTTCCCTCCGGGGATACATACAAAAAACCCCGGCCCACCGTATCGTTTAATTTATATTTTCGGGCCAGGTTTCAGATGGGCCAAGCATAGCAAAATCACGCGGTTATGCCGACTTGGGTAC
>CBDUSC010000174.1:0-4734 GCA_965369735.1 uncultured bacterium | reverse complement strand
ACAACATCGCGGGTCCGCCGATCACGACCAACGGAGAGCCGGTCGGAAATCCGGATTTTTCCACGTGCTCACGGCGCACATTGCCCATGCCGCCCGCCACCATGATTGGCTTGTGATAACCGCGCATTTCCCCATCCGGGGTTTGTTGCTCAAAGGTACGGAAATAGCCTCCCAGTGCAGGCCGGCCAAACTCGTTATTGAACGACGCGGCACCAATCGGGCCCTCGGTCATGATGTCCAGCGCCGAGGCAATCCGATCGGGCTTGCCATAACTACCGGCCCCGGTCGACTCCCAGGCTTGCTCGAAACCCGGGATTCTCAGGTTGGAAACCGAAAAACCCGTAAGACCCGCCTTTGGCTTGGCGCCACGGCCCACTGCGCCCTCGTCTCGGATTTCGCCGCCTGACCCGGTGGCGGCACCCGGAAACGGTGAAATCGCCGTCGGATGGTTATGGGTTTCAACCTTCATCAGCATATCGACGGGTTCTTCATGCGCGCCATATTCTCCCGAGACCGGGTCCGGGAAAAAGCGGCTGGCCGTGTACCCTGCCACCACAGAAGCGTTATCCTCATACGCCGACAAAATCCCGTCAGGGTGCAAGTTGTAGGTGTTGCGGATCATGGCAAACAGCGACTTGTCCTGCTTTTCGCCATCGATAATCCAGTCTGCATTGAATATTTTGTGCCGGCAGTGCTCGGAATTCGCCTGCGCGAACATCATCAGCTCTGCATCGCTGGGGTCGCGATCCAGTTTTTTGAAGTTGTCCACCAGGTAGTCGATTTCGTCATCCGACAACGCGAGCCCCAGCCGCGCATCGGCTTCCAGCAATGCATCGCGGCCGTTTTCCAGTACCGCGACGCGCTCCAGGGGTCTTGGCGCATGATGATCGAACAGGAATGCGGCCTCGGTGAGATTTGTGGTCCAGGTCTCCGTCATCCGATCGTGCAACAGCGGCACGATATCGGCCAGCTCCTGTCCGGAAAGCGGAGAATCCGCAGCCACATAGAACAGGATGCCGCGTTCGGCACGAACAACCTTGTCGAGACCGCAGTTATGGATAATATCGGTGGCTTTGCTGGACCAGGGTGAAATCGAACCCAGCCGCGGTGTCACCAGAATTTCATCGCCAACGAATTCCGCCGCCCGGCGTGTTGGTCCATAGCTCAGCAGTTTTTCAAGAACAACAGATTCATCGTCGCTCAGCGCATTGCTGGTTTCGATAATGTGCAAATAGCGCGCACTGACGCAGCTCACGCGGGATACGCGTTGCTTTATATTTTCCAGAATTTTTTCCAGCCGAAACGCAGAAAATGCCGACGCGCCGGGCAACTGCAAAACTGCCATTGCTTGTTGATGCTGCTCGCTGGTTGCCACTGATAACCGTTTCTGTCGGGGCGCTTGCCAGTGATGAAAGGAAGCGCGAATGATACAGAACCGTGATCCTGCCTGCCAGACAACGACAGACTCTGTCAGACCTCGATCCAGTCCAGTCCCTGGTGCTGGTCGGCGACCAGGATTTCTTCGGGCTCACGACCCAGAACCGGGGCCAACGCGCACTGCGCGAGCTCGGGCCGGTTGTTGGTTTCACTAAGATGCAGGGCAACGACATGGTTCAGCCGGGCGTGGTTAACCGTTTCCGTGAGCTCGGCGGCCTGCTCGTTGCTGAGATGACCCAGATGGCCACCCACCCGGGTTTTCAGGCTTGAATGGTATGGCCCGTTGCGCAGCAATTCCCGGTCATGGTTGCACTCGATGGCAAGCGTGCTGCAACCTGCTATCGCTGCACCCATGTCGGCGGTGACATGCCCTGTATCTGTCAGCACGGCGAGCCGATTCGATGCCCCACCGAACACATACTGGCAAGGTTCGCGGGCATCATGCGGCACCGCCATCGGCAGGATCGATATGTCCCCGATGCAAAACGGTTCACCCCTGTTGACCATACCGAGCTCGGCAAAAGCGCAATCGCGGCTTGCCTCAAATGTGCCCGGCGTCAGCCAGACGGGCAAATCATATTTCCTCGACAACGGGCCCACACCGCGAATGTGATCACTATGTTCGTGTGTAACAAGGATCGCCGTCAGATCGCCTGGTTTGCGATCAAGCCTGCGCAGGCGTGTTTCGGTCTGAGCTACCGAAAAACCGCAATCGAGCATGATGCAGGTATTGCCCTGTTCGATCAGGGCAGAGTTGCCACGGCTGCCGCTGCCCAGATACGCAAGACGCATGGCGCCTCAGGAACCGGAGCCGGTATTGTCGCCCGGGTCGCCCGGGCCGCCCGGCGTATAAACGGGTATCGGAAATTGCGTTACATTATCGCCATCCATCTGCAATACCTTGCAGACTCCCTGTTTATGCACCTCATCGATACGGACTATGGCATGCATCGGAATATAGGTTCGTTTGACCCCTTCGAACTCGCTTTTCAGACGCTCCTCCGAGGGATCGACCACCACAGAGGTTTTTTCACCAAAGACCAGCTCCTCGACTTCGACAAAGCCGAACAGGCTTCCCTGGCTGACGCCACGGGCGTAAATTTCATAAATCTTGCCCTGGTTGGCAAAAATGACCTTGTAGATGTGCTTTTGCGGCATATTTCCCGATTCCTTTGGCGGACCACCCCGGCGACGGACACCATAGAATACCAAAATCGCGTCACCACACACTGACCGTGGCTGTGACACTATGGTTTACGCGCCGCCAGCTATCATTTATGTTAGCCGCACACAGTCACTACAAGCGATCTGCCAGACCTTATCTACGCCCATGCTACTGACACTACGCATATCCAGCGGACCCGACACCCTGACCGGGCTAAAGACCGAAAAGCAGTTCGGAAACAAGGGCGGGACCATAGGACGCTCCCTGAACAACGACTGGGTATTGCGGGACCCGGAGCGCTTTATCTCCGGCAGGCACGCGCAGATCCAGTACCGGAACGACAGCTACTACCTGATCGACACCAGCACCAACGGGATCTATATCAACGATTCGTTGCAGCCAATCAACAGCGGCGCCGCGATCAAATTAAAAGACGGCGATAAATTACGCATGGGCAGTTTCGAAATTGCGGTAGTCCTTGGCGAAGAGCGCATGCAAATCGCCAGCGATATCGAATTGAATTTCGATGACGATACCGATACAGGCCTGGAAGCCTTGCTCGATGCAAATGCCGACGAATCGGTAGTCGATCGAATCCTTGAAAAAGAACCCGATGACAAATCGCTGTACGACGATGCCGATGAAGCTGACTGGAGCCTGGCTGGCACTATTGATGAACCGTTGACGGACACGATCGCCGGCGCGAAGCCCAAAAAGGTTGCTGCGACAAAGAGCAGCAAAAAAGCCAAATCCTTGCCCAAGGCCAAACCAAAGCCCAAACCCAAACCCAAACCAACAGCGCGCGGCAAACCAGCAAACCGGGATGGCAAAGATACCGATTTGTTGAATGCTTTTTTGAAAGGCGCGGGGCTGGAAGCGCTCAGCATCGACCCGGCGGATGCAGAAGAAATGCTGCAGCTGACAGGCCAGGTGCTGCGTGAAATGATCCTTGGGTTGATCGAAGCCCTGCAAACCCGGGCCGGTTTGAAAAACGATTTCCGGCTGCAACAGACAACCATACAACCCAGCGCGAACAATCCTTTGAAGTTTTCTGCCGCTGTGCACGAGGCGCTGATAAAACTCCTGAAGCCCACCGGTAGTGAGTACATGCCTGCGGTCGATGCGGTCAGGGAAAGCTTTCAGGACATCAAGGCAAACCAGGTTGCGATGGTCAGCGCAATGAAAACTGCCCTGGCTGAGTATCTCAGCCGCTTTGACCCGGAGGAACTACAGGACAAGTTCGATCGCGGGTTGAAGCGCGGCGCAATCATCGGCAAGACCAACAAGATGAAATACTGGGATCTCTACATTGAGATGTACCAGGTGCTCGTGCAAACGAGCCCGGATGAATTCCCGCATCTGTACAGCGAGGAATTTGTCAAAGCCTATGAAGATGAAATCAAGCGTCTGCGCGCCGCACCCTTATCGCCGCGCAGAAAAAAAGAAAACAATTAATTCAAATCTTACAAGAGTGATCGGACAGGTATGTTCAACTTTATTTATCCACGTATGTGGCCCTTTATTTTTATCGCTTTCGGTGTGATGGCTGCAACGGGCACGCATATTAATTTCGAATTATTGGGACTATCAATAAATTCTCACAACCTGATGTGGTTCATGATGGCGTTTGCGCACGCCGACGTGCTCTGGAAAAAGCAACGACACTGCAGGGAGTAGTCGTCAGACTACATCGAATCCGGCATCTTCTATGGTGTCGACAAGACTCGGCGGCTGGATATGCTCCGGTTCAAACTCAACGGTAACAATGCCGGTTTCCAGGTTGGTGCTGACGCCTTGTACACCGAGACGGCTGGTCAGCGCGCTTTCGACACTTTTTATGCAACTCTCGCAAGTCATGCCTTTGACGTTGATTTCGATACGATCCATCAGGATTCTCCAAGTACAGGTTTCCAGCGACGCAGCAACAATGAGTTACTGACCACGCTGACACTGCTCAGCGCCATGGCCGCGGCTGCAAGTGTCGGGCTCAGATAACCCATTGCGGCCAGCGGTATTCCAATAACATTGTAGACAAAAGCCCAGAACAGATTCTGTCTGATTTTGCCAAAGGTGGCCCGGCTCACCGATATTGCCGCAGCAACAAGACGAGGATCGGGACGCATCAGGGTAAT
>CBDUSC010000173.1:0-4734 GCA_965369735.1 uncultured bacterium | reverse complement strand
GAGGAACTGGGGCTGCTGAAAGTGGATGTGCTTGGTCTGGGCATGCTGTCGGCCATACGCAAGAGTTTTGATCTGATCAGGGAATTTCGGGGTCGTGAATTGAACCTGGCCACGGTGCCGGCCGAAGATCCGGCTGTATACGACATGATTTGCCTGGGTGACACCACCGGTGTGTTCCAGATCGAATCACGCGCGCAAATGTCCATGCTGCCAAGACTCAAACCACGCAATTATTATGACCTGGTGGTGGAAGTGGCGATCATCCGGCCCGGGCCAATACAGGGCAACATGGTGCACCCGTATCTCAGACGGCGAAACGGTGAGGAGCGGGTAACGTACCCCAATGATGCGGTCAAAGAGGTGCTGGAGCGCACACTGGGTGTGCCGATATTCCAGGAGCAGGTCATGCAGCTGGCCATCGTCGCTGCAGGGTTCACCCCGAGTGAGGCCGATAGCCTGCGCCGTGCCATGGCAGCCTGGAAACGCAAGGGCGGCCTGGGCCCGTTTCGCGAGCGGCTGATCAGCGGTATGCGCGAGCGAGGCTATCCCGAGGAGTTCGCCGAACAGATATATCAGCAAATCCTGGGTTTTGGTGAGTACGGTTTCCCCGAGTCGCATGCTGCCAGTTTTGCATTGCTGGTATATGTTTCCGCGTGGCTAAAACACTATGAACCGGCTGTGTTTTTTTGCGCCTTGATCAACAGCCAGCCGATGGGCTTTTATGCGCCGGCACAACTTACCCAGGTTGCCCGCCGTCAGGGGGTGGAGCACCGCAATGTGGATGTTCTGTACAGCGATTGGGATTGCACTCTTGAGCGGCGCGATGATGGTGAGCCTGCATTACGGCTGGGCCTGCGCCTGGTCAAGCACCTGTCGCGAAATGCGGCCGATATCCTGATTCAGATGCGATCTGAAAAGGAATTCACCAGCGTGCAGGACCTGTCCGAACGAGCGAAACTCAACCGCCGCGATATGGGCGCGCTGGCGGCGGCGGGTGCGCTGAAAAGCCTGGCCGGGAATCGGCATCGCGCATGCTGGAATGTCGCCGGTGTGGAAACACCGACACCGTTGATGTCACAAATAGTAATTAATGAAGCAACACCGATGCTGACAAAGCCGGCCGAGGGTCAGGATATCGCGGCCGATTATCGCAGCATTGGCCTGACACTGGGTCGTCACCCACTGGCCCTGCTGCGCGAGCGTATGAACAATGCGCATGTACGTACGGCAGCGGAGTTATGGCAGCTCGAAAACGATATGGTGATTACGACAGCCGGGCTGGTTGTAACGCGTCAGCGACCGGGCAGTGCATCAGGCGTCACGTTTGTGACACTGGAAGATGAAACCGGTCAGGTCAATCTCATCGTGTGGAAAAGCATCGCAGAACAACAACGCCGTGTGCTGGTTGGTGCGCGGCTCATGGGCGTTACGGGCTTGATACAACGCGAGGGCGATGTCCTGCATGTTATTGCAAGGCGTTTGTATGACCACAGTCAATGGTTGGGTGATCTGGTTACACGCTCGCGTGACTTTCACTAAATACTGTTTCAGTCGGGTTGCGGCTCATCATCGATTCCGTAATCATCGAAATCGCTCAGCGCTTCTTTTGCGCGTTTCTCCTCAAGCAGATCTTCGAGCCGCTTTCGGGATTGCAGGGCGGCAGGATCTGGTTCGGGGTTCTCTTTTTCCAGATCTGCGAGGATATGTTCCAAATCGATGACCGTAATGTCCTCAAGGTTTACCGTGGTATCGATCGTACGATCCCCCTGATCACCGTCATCGGTGTCATTACTGACATCGGCATCTTTTGGATGGTCATTCATCATCGTTTTTCCCTTATAGCCCCAATTTTTTTGACTGACAATACCCAAATCACAAAACTGTGAAGTGCGTCAGATCTGAAAATGTGAGCTGAAATCGGGTTCAGGCAGCCAGCTCATTGAGCTGGAAAATCGGCATCAGGATGGCGATGACAATGGTGAGAACGATGATGCCCATGATGACTATCAGCAGCGGCTCAAGAATGCCAAGCAGGGCAGCCAGCGTGGAATCCATTTCGCGTTCCTGGTTGGTTGCTGCACGATCCAGCATGGTATCGAGCTGGCCACTGGCTTCGCCGCTGGATATGAGATGAATCATCATCGGTGGGAACACCCGGCCGACAGCCAGCGATTTACCAATGGCCGCGCCTTCGCGCACCCGCACGGCAGCTTCCTTGACCGCAGAGCGCATGGGGATATTGGTGACCACCTCACCAGCGATACGCAATGCTTCCAGGACCGGAACGCCGCTGCCCGCGAGTATGCTCAGCGTCCGGGTGAACCTGGCCGTATTCACACCCCGTACGAGCTTGCCCAGGATCGGCATTTTCAGCAGGGCAAAATGAAAACGGGCACGCGGGCCTTCCTGTTTCAGGGTATGCCGGGTACCAAATGCCAGCCCGATCAGGACCACCACCAGCCACCACCAGTTGGCTCTCAGGAAATCGCTGAGACCAATCAACGCGCGCGTGAGTAACGGCAATTCCTGGCCGACATTCTGGAAAACATCGACCACTTCGGGAACAACATAGACCAGTAACAACGTAACAATCAGAATAGCCAGGGTGGTCAGGACAATCGGGTATATCAGCGCGTTGGAGACCTTTTGCCGCAATATCTGGCGCGATTCGGTGTAGTCTGCCAGGCGCTCCAGTACCACATCAAGATGACCGGATTGCTCTCCTGCCGCCACGGTTGCGCAATATATCTCAGGAAATGCCTGGGGGAATTCGCGCAGACCTTCGGCCAGGGTATGGCCTTCCATGACCCGTGATCGCACGCCCAGAAGAATACTGGTCAGTCTTTCTTTTTCGCTCTGTTGCGCAACGGCTTGCAGAGACTCTTCCAGGGGCAGACCCGAATGTACCAGCGTGGCAATTTGTCGCGTGATGAGCGACAGATCCATCGCGGAGATGCCGCGTCTCAATGAAAAGCTGCGCTGGCGTCTGGCTTCGCGCTGTGCAACTTCGTTTACCTGCAGGGGCAGCAGCTTTCTGTCGCGCAGCGTTTGTCTGACCTGCCGGGCGGTGTCACCTTCGAGTACACCGCGCAGTTCTTTACCGGCTGTATCCAGAGCCTTGTATTCATATGCACCCATTAGTCTTCGCGCGTCACCCGCAGGACTTCTTCCAGGGTGGTGACACCCGCCACAACCTTGTTGCGGCCATCCGCGCGAATGCTTGCGCTGTACTGGCGCGCAAATCGTTCCAGCTCGTGCTCGGCAGAGCCGTCATGAATCATGGTTCGCATCTCGTCGTCTACGGCAACGAGTTCATATATACCGGTTCGTCCATGGTAGCCGGTCGAGTTGCACTGATCGCATTGATCCGCGCGATACAATGTCAGTTCATTGCCGTTGGCAATTTTCAGCAGTTGTTTTTCGCGATCACCGGCAGGGAAGGCGACTTTGCAACTGGAACACAGGACCCGTACCAATCGCTGCGCCAGCACACCGACAAGGCTGGACGACAACAGAAAGGGTTCAACACCCATATCCCGCAGCCGGGTCACGGTGCCCACTGCGGTGTTTGTATGCAAGGTGGACAAAACAAGGTGACCGGTAAGACTGGCCTGGACCGCAATTTCCGCGGTTTCCAGGTCGCGGATTTCGCCAACCATGACGACATCCGGATCCTGTCGGAGAATGGCACGTAAACCGCGTGCAAAAGTCATTTCTACTTTGGTGTTGACCTGCGTCTGCCCGATGCCGTCGATGTAATACTCGATCGGGTCTTCAACCGTCATGATGTTGCGACTGTTGTCATTGATACGTTCCAGCGCCGCGTACAAGGTAGTGGTCTTGCCGGAGCCGGTTGGACCGGTGACCAGGATAATGCCATGCGGTTTGTGGATCAGTTCATCGATGACGTCGCGGGTTTTGTCTTCCATGCCGAGGGCCGTAAGGTCCAGTCGTCCTGCCTGCTTGTCGAGCAATCGCAGCACCACTCTTTCACCATGCCCGGAGGGCAATGTTGAAACCCGGACATCGACCGCCCGGCCAGCGATACGCAATGAAATGCGGCCATCCTGCGGCAATCGTTTTTCGGCGATGTCCAGACGAGACATGACCTTGATACGTGATACAACCAGTGGTGCAACTGCGCGGCGCGACTGAAGCACTTCGCGCAATACGCCATCGACCCTGAATCGCACCACCAGGCGATTTTCGAAGGGTTCTATATGAATATCAGATGCGTTTTCCTTGACCGCCTCGGTCAGGACGGCATTGATAAAACGGATAATGGGTGCATCGTCTTCGCTTTCCAGCAAATCGGACGGCTCTGGCAGTTGTTGCGCAACAAGTGACAGATCGGTGTCCTCGTCGAGGCCCTCGACCATTTGCGCTGCCTTGTTCGATCCGCTTTCATATTTTTGCTGCAGAAGATTATCAAACTCGCCATCTGTAACCGTTTTGAGTTTCAGGCGGACCCCCACATAGCGACGAATCTCGGCAAGGCTTTGAGGTGATGTGGTTTTGCGGCAGATCACCTCCAGGGGATCGCCGGTATCGTCGCTGAGCAACACGCCGTGGCGGCGCGAAAAAACAAATGACAACTGATGGCGTACATTGCCGGAGCCGTCATCGGGCTGCTTGTGCTGCCCGGTACTGTCGGGCGTCGGAATCTCAGTTGCCATCTTCGTCGGTATTCTCGAGTGCTTCAGGTCGCGCGTCGATGACGCCCGGTACCGGACT
>CBDUSC010000172.1:0-4738 GCA_965369735.1 uncultured bacterium | reverse complement strand
CCAACCCAGGTTCGAATCCTGGTCCCCCAGCCAATAATAAAAAAGGCTCGCCAACGGCGGGCCTTTTTTATTATCGATTGAGTCAGGAGTCGAACCTGGAAGGTTCGATCCGAGGTCAACGAAGTTGGCCGACAGACGCCGGAGTGAAACGACGGCGAGGCGCCGCAGGCGCCGGTCAATCCTGGTCCCCCGGCCAATAATAAAAAAGGCCCACCATCGGTGGGCCTTTTTTATTATCGATTGTGGTTGGACCAGGATGAGAACCTGGAAGGTTCGACAAAATCGCCTGGAGCGATTTTGGACGGCGGAGCGCAGTGACGCTGCCTGCAAGGTGAGGGCCATGGATGGCCCGAGTCCATCCTGATCCCGCTAATCAATATTTTCCCATTGACGCGCCCAATCATTGATGCGGCCAATCGATTGTCATCGGGGCGCGTGGTCGCAAATCCTTTGGACTGCATCTAATCAACATGGCTATACTTAGCGCCGGCCCCGCGCAGCGGGCAGATGAGACCCCAGAGCAGGAGCCAGAAATGGGGCCTACTGACACCAGGAATCCGGACTATTTTCACAAGGTTGTGGACTGCCAGTGGGCATGCCCGGCGCACACCGATGTACCTGGTTATATACGGCATATCGCCCAGGGCAGATTTACCGAAGCTTATATGCTCAACCGGGAATCGAATGTGTTCCCGGCCATTCTGGGCCGGGTCTGCGATCGTCCCTGCGAGCCGGCTTGTCGGCGACGCCGGATCGAGGAAAAACCGGTCGCGATTTGTCGCTTGAAGCGGGTAGCTGCGGACTTGCGCGACGACATATCGGAGTATTTGCCAAAGATTCCCGAGCAAAAAAATGGCAAAAAAATCGCGTTGATCGGTGCGGGTTGTGCGTCGCTGACGGTTGCCAATGATTTACTGCCGCTGGGATACGAGGTCGTCATCTACGAGAAATACGATGTCACCGGTGGTCTGATGCGCAGCAATATCCCGTCATTTCGTTTGCCGCCCAAGGTGTTGGACGAAGAAATCAATATGATTGTCGATATGGGCGCGGATCTTCGCCTGGGGCAGGGTATCGACAGCCTCAAGAATTTGCTTGACGAAGACTACGATGCCGTTTTTGTGGGAACCGGTGCACCGCATGGCCGTGATCTTGACATGCCTGGTCGTCACGATACCGGGCAGATTTTTATCGGTATCGCATGGCTGGAATCGGTAGCCTTTGAGCACACGGATTCCATTGGAGAACGCGTCGTCATCATTGGCGGGGGTAATACCGCCATGGATTGCTGCCGTACATCGCTGCGCCTCGGTGGCAAGGACGTGAAGGTTGTCGCACGCAAACCGATGAATCTGCTGAAGGCCTCCGATTGGGAGCTGGAAGATGCCCTGGAGGAAAACGTCGAGATCATCATCAACCACGCTCCGGAAGAATACGTCATCGAAAACGGAAAACTGGTCGGCGTAAAGTTTGCCGAAGTAGAATGGCACGAAGATGAGAACGGTCGGCTCAAATCAAAGACATTGGGCCACAAAGTGATTCCCTGTGACTCGGTCATATTGGCAATTGGCCAGGAAAACTCTTTCACGTTCATCGAGCGCGATATCGGTATCGAGTTCAATGACTGGAACATGCCCATTGTCGATGAAACGACATTTATGTGTTCGCGGGATGGCGTTTTTTTTGGCGGTGATGCGGCGTTTGGACCAAAAAACATCATCTGGGCTGTCGCGCATGGCCATGAAGCCGCGATATCCATCCACAAATACTGCCAGGGTCAGGTATTGGTGGATCGCCCACCGCTTGGCATGAATCTCAGCAGCACCAAAATGGGTATGCATGAGTGGAGCTATAGCAACGATTACGAGGGCGCTGAGCGTCGGCTGATGCCGCACGTTTCGCTAAAGGAACGATTCAAAAAGCTCAATATTGAGGTCGAGCTGGGTTTTGATCTTGAGCTAGCCGGAGTCGAGGTCGAGAGGTGCCTGAATTGCGATGTGCAAACCGTGTTTAAGGCGCCGTTGTGTATCGAGTGCGACGCCTGTATTGATATTTGTCCCGTCAAGTGTCTGACCATGACCGCAAACGGGCCGGAAGAAGAACTGCGCCAGCGGCTGAGCGCCCCGGCCGAAAATCTTGAGCAGGCGTTGTATGTCTCGGATGGATTGCCGCAGACGGGTCGCGTGATGGTCAAGGACGAGGACCTGTGCGTGCACTGTGGTCTGTGCGCCGAGCGCTGTCCGACAGCGGCCTGGGATATGCAGAAATCCACCCTTCAGATTCCTTATGCCAGGGATGAGGACGTATGTCAGGAAAAGAAAAAAGCAACTGCGTAAACGACTTCGTTATCAAGCTCGCTACTGTTAACGGTACCGGGTCCGCCAGTGCCAACGGTCTGCTGATGAAATCCATATTCCGGATGGGTATCCCGGTCGTGGGAAAGAACTTTTTCCCATCCAACATCCAGGGGCTGCCCACCTGGTACGAAATCAGGGTCAGCCGTCACGGATACACATCGCGTTCCGGTCACGTCGATATCATGGTTGCGATGAATGCGGAGACCTATAAACAGGATCTGGCTGAGGTCAGCCCTGGTGGCACCCTGATTTATGATTCCACGTGGCCACGCAGCAAACAGCTGGCGCGGGATGACATCGCTATTATTGGTATTCCGCTGGCCAAAATGTGCAACGAAACATTCAGCGATCCACGTGCGCGCATACTGATGAAGAATATGGCATATCTTGGCGCATTGATTGCACTGCTGAATATCGAGTACGACGTCGTCAAAGCTCTGGTCGAAGATATTTTTGCGGGTAAGCAGAAAATGATCCCCGCCAATATGCAGGCGCTGCAGCTTGGTTATGACTATGCCATGGCGCAGTTCCAATGCCCGCTGGATACGCATGTGGAGCGTATGGATGAAACCCGGGATCACATAACGATTGATGGTAATACGGCTGCTGCGCTGGGTTGCCTGTACGCCGGGGCAACGGTAGGGGCCTGGTACCCGATCACGCCATCGACATCGCTGATGGATTCATTCAAGAGCCTGTGCGAAAAGCATCGCCGGGACCCGGAAACCGGTGATAAAAAATACATGATCATCCAGGCAGAAGATGAGCTTGCGGCAATCGGAATGGTGCTCGGTGCTTCGTGGAATGGGGCGCGCGCGTTTACGCCAACCAGCGGTCCTGGAATTTCACTTATGAGCGAGTTTCTGGGTTTTGCCTATTACTCGGAAATCCCGGCAGTGCTGTTTGATGTTCAGCGTGTAGGCCCCTCAACCGGTATGCCAACGCGCACACAGCAGTGCGACATTCAGTTGTGTGCATTTGCATCGCATGGCGACACACGGCATGTCTTGCTGTTCCCGCGCGACCCGGAGGAATGCTTTTACATGAGCGTCCAGGCGTTTGATCTGGCGGACAGATTGCAAACTCCCGTCATGGTGCTCAGCGATCTCGATATTGGTATGAACGACTGGATGTGCCCGGATCTGCAGTGGGATGACAGCTATACCGTGGATCGCGGCAAGGTGCTGGGCGCCGAGGATATCGAAAATATCGAAAAATTCTATCGCTACCTCGATATCGACGAAGATGGCATTTGCTACCGGACCTATCCGGGCACGCACCCCGATGGGGCTTATTTTGTGCGCGGCTCGGGTCATGACAAATACGGTAAATACACCGAAGACGCAGACGATTATCAGGAAGTCGTGGACAGGCTGAGGCGCAAGTTTGCGACGGCGGCTACTTTGGTTCCGGCACCCGTCATCAACCAGAGAGCAGAGGCGGATTGCGGGATTATCTCAATCGGCAGCTGCGACGGTGCAGTACGCGAATCGATGGATCGGTTCAGGACTCAGGGCCTGGATTTGAGTTACATGAGAATTCGTGCGTTTCCATTCAATGAGGAAGTCCGCAATTTTATCGATGACCACGACCGGGTATTCGTGATCGAGCAGAATCGGGATGCCCAGCTGAGATCTTTGTTGCTGACCGAGTGCGAGGTACCCGCAGAGAAGCTGACGCCGCTGCTTTCGTATGGAGGCATGCCAATCGACTGCCGGTTTATTGTTGACGGGATCAATACGGCGCTGGGTAGAGAGGTGGCGGCATGACCTATATCGTCAAACCCAGGGTTTCCCACCCGGGTCTGCCCCGCAACGAACTGGGGATGAGTGTACGCGATTATGAGGGCGCAATGTCCACACTGTGCGCCGGCTGCGGTCACGACTCAATTTCTTCCGCGTTGGTCAGGGCTTTTTTCGAGCTTTCAGTTCCGCCTCATCGCGTCGCGAAAATGAGCGGCATCGGCTGCTCTTCAAAAACACCTGCCTATTTTTTGTCGCAGTCGCATGGCTTCAATTCTGTACATGGGCGCATGCCGTCCGTGGCGACCGGCGCCAACGCCGCGAACCGCCAACTTACCTATATGGGGGTTTCCGGGGATGGCGATTCTCTGTCGATCGGTCTCGGGCAGTTTTGCCATGCTGTCAGGCGCAATCTCGATATGCTTTATCTGATCGAGAATAACGGCGTGTATGGTCTGACCAAAGGGCAATTTTCCGCAAGCGCTGATGTGGGCTCAAAGGCCAAAAAAGGCGAGGTCAACGAGCAACCACCTATCGACCCGGTCATAACAGCGCTGAGCCTGGGTTGTGCCTTTGTTGCCAGGAGTTTTTCAGGGGACAAGGAGCAACTGGTGCCATTGATCAAGGCAGGCTTGAAAC
>CBDUSC010000171.1:0-4775 GCA_965369735.1 uncultured bacterium | reverse complement strand
CGGTTATCGAGAGTTACACCGCATGTTCATCGGTATATGGAATATCTGGTGATCAAACCCTGATGCGCTGGGCACCGGGCCCGGGGCGTTTCGAATTCCTCAGCATGGTTTTTTCGGGCAAGGAAGAGCTTGCGGAATCCATGCGCTCGAATCGATCCGGCATTGGCACACAGATTGCGTTGCGCATGGGCAGCAGCTGGGCGATTGCGGATACCTTTGCGGCCGGGAGCACGCCGGGCCAAAGCCTGCAACCGCTTGCGGTGGGTCTTGGAGGCCATGAGAAAGCGGACTTTGTTGCCATCAACTGGTCTGATGGCGTGTATCAGACCGAACTGGATCTGCAACCGGGCAGCTTGAACCGTATCGGCGAGACACAGCGCCAGCTATCCAGTTGCCCGGTGCTGTTTGCCTGGGACGGTGAGCGATACCGGTTTGTCAGCGATGTCCTGGGAGTCGGCGGGCTGGGTTTTTTTGCATCTCCCGGGCAGTACGTCACACCGCGACCCTGGGAGTATTTTCGGCTGCCGGATGGCCTGCTTGTGGAGCGCGACGGCCATTACCAGATAAAGCTGACCGAACCGATGGAGGAAAATGCCTATCTCGATTCGGCCAGCTTGCATGTATACGATCTTCCAGTGGGCTGGTCCATGATCATGGACGACCGGATGGTCGTTGCAGGACCACCGGCAACCGGCCGCCCGATTTTTTATCGCAGCATGATTGCCCCTGTATCTGCCATGAATGATCGTGGTAATGATGTCCGGGATACGATTGCCAGGCGCGACCAGATTGCGGCTCCGGCCGGCGATCTGGACCATCGTTTTATCGGCCGGCTGAAAAGCGATCACAGTCTGACACTGGAATTCGACCAGGATTTGTCAGCGGATAATCTTGTGCTGGCGGCGGATGGCTGGGTGGAGTACCCATACTCGCAGACCGTGTTCGCTGCCTGGCAGGCCGGCGAAGAGTACTCGGCGCCCACGCTGGAAGCGCGCGACGCGGAGGGTGTGTGGCATGTCATATGGGCCAATTTCGGCTACCCGGCCGGTATGCCCAGGGAAATGGCACTGCCTCTGAGTGGCATACCCGATGGCAGCAGGGCGCTCAGGCTGACCACAAACATGGAGGTGTACTGGGATCGCATCCGGGTGCTGCGCGAGGAACCGCTGCCAGACGCTATTCATACCGAATTGCGGCCATCGCTGGCAAGGCTGGCCAGCAGCGGTTATCCGCGGCGCAGCAATGGCGCCCAGCGATTACCGGGCTATGACTACGACCAGCGATCGCAATATTGGGATACCCGCTATCTGAGCGGCTATTACACGCGTTTTGGGCCTGTAGAGGAGCTGATCGAGCGCAGCGATGGCGCGATGGCGATCATTGGGCCGGGTGAAGAGGTTCATATGGCGTTTGCAGCGCCATTGTTACCCGGTGCAGGCGCAGCGCAAAACCGGCATTTTGTTCTGGAAGTCCGTGGTTATGCCAAGGATATGGATATGTATACCCGCGATGGCGGTACGGTCGGACCATTGCCAACGCCTGCATCTGTCGATACAGTGCGTCGCGAATCCCTGCATACAAGGTACAATACGCGTTTTCAGGCAGGCCGGTAGCGAGCTGACACTAATTATCTCCGCTGTTTTATCTGGTATTTATGGCGCCTGAAATCCGGCGCAAACCACATATATGAATCACACGACACCAAAACGCCGTCGGTATGTACCGGCGGTCGGGCCAAAATTGCTAAAACTGTTGTTTGTGGTTTTTGCCTTGTTCGCATTGCTGGCTATCAATTCCGCATATCTTGGTGGCGTTACGTTTTTTGAATGGCTGAATAGCGCAACCTATCAGGACTATTTCTATCAACTGATGTTCCTGGTCCACCTGGCGCTGGGTTTGCTGATCGTTGTGCCTGTAATTATTTATGGTGCAATCCATATAAAAAATGCCCATGACCGGCCCAACCGGCGCGCGGTGAAAGTGGGTTACGCATTATTTACGACGGCCATCATTCTGCTGGTAAGCGGTCTGGTCCTGACCCGCGGGTTGCCATTTATTGAAGTACGCAATCCAACGGGCAGAGAATTTGCCTACTGGTCGCATATTGCGACTCCGTTTGTTTGCGCGTGGTTGTTTGTATTGCATCGACTGGCAGGGAAGCGCATTAATTGGCGCACCGGTGGCATGGTGGCGGCGGCAGCTGCATTGTTTGCCATCGGCATGCTGATTGTCCACGCGCAGGACCCGCGGCAATGGAATGTGCAGGGACCCGATAGCGGTGAGCAGTATTTTTTCCCGTCGCTGGCACGAACGGCGAGTGGTAATTTCATACCCGAACGCACCATGATGATGGATGAATACTGTGAGTCATGCCACAGCGATGTACACGAGAAATGGTCCAGCAGCGTCCACCGCCTTGGGTCATTCAACAACCCCGTGTATTTGTTTTCGGTCAGGAACACCAGAAAATTTGTGCTGGAACGGGATGGAAATGTACAGGCAGCGAGATTCTGCGCCGGGTGCCATGATCCTGTACCGTTTTTCAGCGGGGCATTTGATGATCCGGATTTTGATGATGTTAATCACCCAACGGCGCAGCAAGGCATCACCTGTACCAGTTGTCACGCGATTACCCATGTCAACAGCCAGCGTGGCAATGCCGACTACACCATCGAAGAACCGATTCATTACCCGTTTGCCTTTAGTGACAAACCATCGCTCAAGTGGATCAATGAAACGCTGGTAAAGGCAAAGCCCGATTTTCATAAAAAAACGTTCCTGAAACCGTTGCACAAGACAACCGAGTTTTGTGGTGGTTGCCACAAGGTTCATTTGCCGGTGGAGCTGAATGGATACAAATGGCTGCGCGGGCAAAATCACTACGACAGCTTTTTGCTTAGCGGCGTATCAGGCCACGGCATAACAAGCTTTTATTACCCTCCGGAAGCCGAGGAGAACTGCAATGGCTGTCACATGCCGATGCAGGCATCAGATGATTTTGGCGCCATACCGGACGCGGAAACCGGCGAGCTCCAGGTGCATGATCACCAGTTCCCGAGCTCGAATACAGCAATACCCTTTTTGCTGGACAAACCGGAATGGGTCATTGATGCGCACCGCGAGTTCCTGGAGGGAACACTGCGTGTAGATCTGTTTGGTCTGCGCGAGGGCGGGACCATAGAGGGCAATTTGATCGCACCGCTGCGACCGCGTGTACCGGCATTGATGCCAGGCAAGAGTTATCTTGTAGAGGTGGTGTTGCGCACCATGACAATGGGTCATGTGTTTACACAGGGCACTGCCGATTCAAACGAAGTATGGATTGATGTAACGGCACGCAATTCAGGGCGGGTTGTTGGCCGCAGCGGCAGCATGGATGAGACGGATGGCAGCGTCGACGCCTGGTCGCACTTTGTAAATGCATATGTCATTGATCGCGACGGCAATCGCATTGAGCGCCGGGACCCGGAAAATATATTTACCACGCTGTACAACCATCAGATACCACCGGGCGCGGCAGACGTGATTCACTATCGTATCGATGTGCCGAATGATGCCAGCGGTACGCTGGATGTGGATATCGCATTAAGGTTTCGCAAGTTCGATACCACATTGATGCGGCATGTCCAGGGCGAGGCGTTTGTCAAAAATGACTTGCCGATCGTCACTATTGCGACGGACAGCATTTCCTTTCCTATTGCTAATCGGGCCAATGGGGCCGATGAGACTGGTGGTGTCGATCAGATCACACCGGATATCCCGGTCTGGCAACGTTGGAATGATTACGGTATCGGGCTGCTACGCAAGCAAGGGCCAGGTGAGTTGCGCCAGGCTGAAGAAGCATTCAAAAACGTGGCTGAGCTGGGTCGTGCCGATGGTTTGTTGAACCTCGCGCGTGTCTACCTTCGCGAAGGTCGCCTTGATGAAGCGGTGCAAATGCTGCAGCGCGCCGCCGAGCACGAAAGCCCGGCATACCCGTGGTCCGTGAGTTACTTCACCGGCATCGTCAATATGCAAAACGGTTTTCTGGATGAGGCAATCGAGAACTTCAGCAGTATCGTGGATACGCGTTTTAACGAGGCGCGTGAGCGCAATTTCGATTTTTCGCTCGACTACCGTTTGCTGAACCAGCTCGCGCAGGCTTTGTTCGAACGGGCAAAGCTTGAGCGTGGCGCGGCCCGTGAAGCACAACGCAACGATTTTCTACAGCAAGCCGCCCGGCGGTTTGAACAGGCACTGGAGATTGATCCGGAAAATGCGGAGGCTCATTACGGTCTCGCGCAAACCTACGCTCAACTGGGCGACGCTGATCGCGCAGCACGGCATCGTAACTTGCACGGAAAATACCGGGTTGATGACAACGCCCGGGATCGGTCGATTGCGCTGGCAAGGCGCAAGAGCGCTGCTGCGGATCACGCGGCTGATGCCATCGTGATTTACGATCTGAAGCCAGGGACTGCACAAAAATGAGTATGGAAGACAAACATGATCTTGTTCCCGATGACGATGCGATCATCGGACGGGCATTCAGAAACTCGCTTGCAATTTTTGCGGTGATCGCCGTTATCGTATTGGCCGCATTGTGGTTGCGGCGACCGGAGACACATGAAGTAGTCGTTGAGGAAACGGAGATACTGGGTCCGAAAACACTGCAACAATCCGTCGCCAGTACGCCACCGGCGGTCAGTTTTGTTGATGTCGGTGAAAGTGCTGGAATCGATTTTGTCCATGTGAACGGTGCATATGGTGATCGCCTGTTACCGGAGACCATGGGT
>CBDUSC010000170.1:0-4798 GCA_965369735.1 uncultured bacterium | reverse complement strand
CTCACCATAAAGACCCACCGCGAGCAACGTCAGGGGATTCATGGCTTCATCGATGCTCAATCCTTCCACGTATGGCCAGTCCAGCAAGCGTGTGTCTTGCGCCGGCATCTCCGATGGGCGTACAACCGTTTCGAACGCAACGTATTTGGCACTGGATAGCGGCTTAAATCGCTTTAACAAAGCACCCAGTTCAAAGCCCACCCATGGAATGACCATCGACCAGGCTTCCACACACCGTAACCGGTATATGCGTTCCTCGAGCACCATCGGACCCACGATGTCTTCGTAGTCGAAGGTTCCGGTTAGCTCGGCGTTACCGGCAATTTCTACCGACCATGGTTTTGGACGAAACTTGCCCGAATACTGTTCCGGATCGGCTTTATCCCGGCCAAACTCAAAAAAATTGTTATAGGTAGTGACAAACTCGTATTGGGTCTGGTCTTCATCCGTGCTAAACAGGCTGCCCGCTTTATAGTCGAGTTTTGCGCCGCGTCCATCGGCGCCAACATCACAGGACATCAGCAAACCACTGGATCCGAATACTCCTGCTGCCATCGCGGCCTGCAGGAACCGGCGCCGGTTGAGATAAACATCTTTGTCGGTGATATCCGATTCAGGTATGTCTGCGGGTGGTCTGATCAGCACTGGTTGCTCCTGGGGTGGCTGGCATACAGGTTTAGACCGGGTCTAAGCCCATTGTATTACAGCTTCAGGTGTCTATTTTCGATTCTTTGATTGCTACAGACATGGTCTCGAAATTGCCGGGTGTCATCAGGTTGGCACCCGAAACCCCCGGTATGTCTTTTAGCTCAGCGAGCAGCTCCGCGCATATCGTGATTCCTTCCTGCTCCGGGTCTGAAGCTTGTTCCATGCGTTCAATCGTCTCATCAGGCATCACTGAGCCGCGTACATAGTCGCGAACCCAGCGGGCCGTCCCCGGACCGGGCAATACAATCGTTCCAACCACAAAATGCGCGCGCTTCATCAAACCCGCATCGATCAGACGCGCCATATATTTGCGCAACATTTCAATATTAAAGCAGGGCTGAGTCTGGAAAAACTTTACGCCTGCTTCAATTTTTTCGAACAGCCTATCGGGCAGCCAGTTTTTTGCGGGGTTGAATACCGTCGCAACACCACCAATCAGGAAATCCGGTGCGCCATTCAGTTCCCGGTCATTCCTGATAGCCTGGGCAATCGCAATCAGATCCTGTCCGGTCACATCGAATACCGCTTTGGCGTCAGGAGCTGCGCTGCCCCCCAACGGCTCCCCACGCATCAGAAGTAAACTCGTTACGCCAAGAGCCCATGCGCCCAGCAGCTCACTTTTCAAAGCGACACGATTCCGATCCCTGCAGGTTATTTGTGGAATAGCGTCATAACCACTATTCAATAACACCGCAGATGCAGCCAGGGAGGACATCTGAACCTGTGCATTCGGATTGTCCGTTACCTGGATTGCATCAACCACGGATTCCAGTACAGCCGCCTGAACCCGAACGTCTTCTGCACCAGAGTGCGGGTTCAGCGACAACTCGGCGGTCAACGCAAATTTGCCGGATCGGACCGCTGCTCTGAAAGATTTCACCCATTGAGTATATACCGCCATTGCAATATGGTCGGCACATGGCACGCGCGAACACATCCAAAACGGTTTTGAATGAAGCCCTGGAGCTGATCAATACCGGTCATGCCGACAAGGCAGTAGCGGTTTGTCTCACTGCGATCGAGGAAAACCCGAAAAACGTCAATATGCTGGGGATGCTGGGCGCGATCTATACAAAAATGGGTCGTTACCGCGATGCATCTGTGGCTTTGAAAGCGACCATCGAAATGGCGCCATCCTTTGCCAAACCTCATGAAGATCTTGGTTTTGTTCTGCTGGAGCTGCGCCAGCCAACGGAAGCGCTGGATGTACTGAAAAACGCGACCCGGCTCGATCCATCCCTTGAGCGCGCCCATTTTCTCATGGGTAAAGCGCTTGGCATGCTGGCCAAGGGCAAGGAAGCCGATGAAGCCTATGAAAAATCGTTCGATCTGAACCCCGAGCGAAAAAAACTTGCGCTTGCAGCGGAGCATCACAAAGAAGGGCGGCACGAACAAGCTGAGAAATTGTACAAGGAAATTCTGCAAAAAAATCCAAAAAACGTCGACGCACTGCGCTTGCTGGGCGTTGTCGCTTTTCGCGCCTCGCGTCTAGATGACGCCGAGCGGCTGATAAAAAAGTCCATTGATCTGGCTCCGGACTAGGCCGGTGCCATTATCGATCTGGGTCGGGTATACAAAGAACAAAACCGCTACGAAGAGGCGATTGAATGTTTCCGAAAAGCGCAAGCCCTGGAGCCAAAAAACGAGCAAATCCCGTTTTTGCTCGGCGCCACCCTGGCGCGTGCAGCCCTGACATATGACGCGGTCAAGGCGTATGAGCGTGCGATCGAACTTCAGCCGCGACATCCCGGTGCGATGTTGGGTCTGGGTCATGTGTTAAAAACCGTCGGTCGTCAGGATGAAGCGATTGCGGCATACCGGAAGTGTACTGAGCTGAAACCGGATAACGGGGAGAGCTACTGGAGCCTGGCCAATCTCAAAACCTACCGCTTCAGCGATGACGAAATAAAGGGTATGCAGGATCGACTCGCAAATGGCGAACTGGATTCACAATCCGAAGTCAATTTTCTTTTCGCGCTTGCCAAATCCTTTGATGACAATGGAGACTACGAATCGGCATGGCAGTACTACGACCAGGGAAATAAACAGCAAAGAATGCTCGAGTCTTACGACCCGGTCGAAAATGAAATCATCGCAGATACGATGATCGGTATTTTCGATGAAGCGTTCCTGCAGGCGAACAAGGGTCTTGGCTGCCCCGACTACAGCCCGATATTTATTGTCGGCTTACCGAGATCGGGATCCACGCTGATCGAACAGATCATCTCCAGCCACAGCACTGCAGAAGGCACGGCGGAGCTGCCGTATATCGGTCGTGTATCCGTCTCGCTGAACCTCAACAGAGCCGATGGCATTAACTACCCGCTGGCGAGCAAAGAACTAAAGGCTGAGAATTTCAGGTCATTGGGTGAAGACTACCTGGAGATGACCGAGCTGCATCGCACCGAGGGATCCGCACATTTTATCGACAAAATGCCAAACAATTTTCCGCATCTCGGATTCATGCACCTGATTCTGCCAAATGCAAAAATCATCGACGCGAGACGAAATCCATTGGATGCCTGTGTCGGCGGTTACCGGCAATTATTTGCCCGCGGCCAGCCATTTACCTACGACCTCACGGATATCGGTGAATACTGGATGCAATACGAACGGCTGATGGATCACTGGCACAGCGTCATGCCGGGCAAAGTTCTAACGGTGCAATATGAGGATGTCGTGACAGATTTCGATAACCAGGTACGCCGCATCCTGGAATTTTGCGAGTTGCCATTCGAGGAATCATGCCTCAGGTTTCATGAAACCGAGCGCCCGATCCGTACCGCCAGCTCGGAGCAAGTACGCCAGCCGGTTTACCAGAGCTCTGTCAATCACTGGCGCAAATACGATGAGCACCTGGGTGAGTTAAAAGAAGTGCTCGAACCTGTTCGTGAGCGTTATTGCCAATACGATGAGATCAATCGCTGATTTCAGAAGGGCCAGATTTCCAGCCCGTGGATGGCATTCCTGATATCCAGGCTCAGGGTGATCTGGAGCGTTGTTTTCAGTTTGGCCAGATCATGAATAGCGATAGTCGACGGCGACGAGCCGGCAGCGATCAGCTCATCGCTGATAGGGCACAGGCCTCTGCCAAAGGCTTGCCTGGCAATACGAGAATCATCCTGATCCGTGTGCGTGAGTTGATTTGGGTCGTATGAGGGGACGTGGAACCCTTTTTGTGATTCAGGCGTCGCGAAACGAACAACATTTTTTTTGGTATCGTTGAACAGAACTCCATCTCGAAACGGCCGGGCATTGTGGATGCCATCCGGCAGATCCACAATTCTCTCGATATGGTGGCCGCTGTACTTGAGTAACCCCCGTGTACGCATACCGCTGATATACATGCCTTTTTCTTCGCAATGCACGTTGTTGAGATGCAGCTCGTTTGCCGGCTCCGGGCCTTTCTTGCGATTTGGTAAAAACGGTGATCCCCGAAATCCCTGCTGACCTTCAACGATATGCAGACCCCAGACGAACGCATTATTATCCAGGTCAAAACCGAGGATGGAATCAAACCCGGTCGATGTAATATATAGACGGCGTTCGTAGACCGATATCTCATGGCAATGTTTCAGATAGGGATTTCGGTAGGAGGCGATTTTTTCAAAGCCCGGCGTAAAGACGAACAGCTCGTCACTGGCAGCGATAAATACACGCTCTCCATCGAAGTCGATGCCGCGCAGGCCTCGATCCCAGCCCCGGCCTTGCCAATCGATATCCACGGTATTCCAGTCCAGCACCTGCTCTACATGCTCGCGATCGAGTTCCACCAGGTATACGCCACCATGGCTTTCGCCCTGGGTGCTGCCACGTACAACCGATGTCGCAATCAAAGTAGTCATTTCGGATTATCTTTGGCAGAAAAACGATGAATTGTATGTCACAAAACCTCTTTATGAAACCCGTACTTACGTCCAAAACCGTTCGCCGCCACTATATGAACGTTCATTCAGTCGATATAGCATTTCGGCTTCGGCTTCGGTAGGATACGAGGGGCGCAAAAATCGGAATCCAGCCTGGGGGGATACCATGTTGAAATTGGATGATTCTTCAAAAGAACTAGCGGGTAAAGCATTGGCAGCGGCTA
>CBDUSC010000169.1:0-4860 GCA_965369735.1 uncultured bacterium | reverse complement strand
GGCGATATGATCAATATCGATATCACTGTGATCAAGGACGGCTACCACGGTGATACCAGCCGAATGTTCCATGTTGGCAAACCCACGGTGGCGGGTCAGCGCCTTGCCAATATTGCCCATGAAGCCATGTGCCTGGGTATCGGGCAGATCCGGCCCGGCGCAACGCTGGGCGATATTGGCCATGCGATTCAGGATTATGTTGAAAGGAATAACTGCTCGGTGGTTCGCGAATACTGCGGCCATGGCATCGGCAGGGTCTTTCACGAAGACCCCCAGGTGCTGCATTACGGCAAGCCGGGCGACGGGCTGGACATACGCGAAGGCATGACCTTCACGGTCGAACCGATGGTCAACGCCGGCCGCCGTCACGTAAAGCTGCTGCCGGACGGCTGGACCGTGGTAACCAAGGATCACTCGCTTTCTGCACAATGGGAACACACAGTCCTGGTTACCGCAGACGGTTTCGAGGTATTGACGCTGGGTGCCAGCGGCGAGATTTGAGTGGGCCTGGCTCCTGAAGCGGTAAAACCCTACCGCGATGCGCTGCGACATGCAGATGATGCGCTGGGACGTCGCTTCGACGCCGGTGAACCGGTGCATGAGCTGGTAGCCGATCGCGCATCAATTATTGATGACATTCTGGTGGACGCCTGGCAAAAACACGCTGGCGATCTGGCAAGTGAGGTATGCCTGGTCGCGGTGGGCGGCTATGGTCGTAGCGAGCTTCACCCCGGCTCTGATATCGATGTCATGGTCCTGGTGCCGGGCAAGGACCTGGATCGCTGGCAACCGACTCTGGAGCGATTCCTTACATTTTTGTGGGATATCGGTCTCGAAATCGGTCACAGCACGCGCAGTATCGATGACTGCGTGACGGAATCGCGCAAGGACATCACGGTAGCAACCTCGCTGATGGAATCGCGGTGCCTGTGTGGGCCCGACGAGCTTTTCAAGACCATGCGCGCCAGCGTCGGACCCGACCGGGTGTGGCCATCCGATCAGTTTTTTGAAGCAAAGCTGGCCGAACAAAAGGCACGCCATCACAGATTTCATGATACTTCGTACAACCTCGAGCCCAATGTCAAAAGCAGCCCCGGCAATCTGCGCGATATTCAGATGGTTGGCTGGGTTGCCAAACGACATTTCAATGTCGGTTCCCTGGAGGAACTTGCCGATCTGCATTTCCTGACCAGCGAGGAATTGCACCGGTTGAAAGAGGGCCAGGATTTTCTATGGCGCATACGGTATGCGCTCCACCGCCTGACCGGTCGATGCGAGGACCGACTGCTTTTTGATTACCAGATGACCCTGGCCGACAAGTTTGGATTCGAGGATGACGACCGCAACCTTGCGGTCGAGCAATTCATGCAACGTTACTACCGGACGGTCATGGAGCTGTCGCGTCTTAACGAAATGCTGCTCGAATTATTCCAGGAAGCCATCCTGATGGAACCAGATCCGAATCCGGAAAAGATCAATGATCGCTTTCAGATGCGCAACGGCTTTCTTGAAACCACAGCAAACGACACCTTTGCAAAACACCCCTCCGCCATGCTGGAAATGTTCGTGGTGCTGCAGCAACGCCAGGATTTGAACGGTGTCAGCGCCAGCACCATACGCCAAGTGTGCAGCCAGGTAAGCGCTATCGATGATGATTTTCGCGCAAAACCAGTGAATCGCGAATTATTCATGGATATCATTCGCGCACCACAGGGTGTTACTCACGGTCTGCGCCGCATGAACCGTTATGGAGTGCTCGGCGCCTATCTTCCCGAGTTCGGCAGAGTCGTGGGTCGTATGCAATACGATCTTTTCCATGCCTACACCGTTGATGAGCACACATTGTTTGTTGTCAGCAACCTCAGGCGATTTGCACTCCCGCGCTACGATCACGAATTTCCGGACTGCAGCCGTATTATGCAGAGCCTGGAAAAACCGGAACTGGCCTATCTCGCCGGTCTTTTTCACGATATAGCCAAGGGTCGTGGTGGCGATCACTCGGAACTGGGCGCACAAGACGCGGAAGCGTTTTGCCTGGATCACGGTTTGAGCAACTATGAGGAACGATTCGTCTCGTGGCTGGTGTATCACCACCTGGCATTCTCGGTTACCGCACAAAAACAGGACATCAGCGATCCGCAGGTGATACATGACTTTGCGACCCTGGTGGGGGATCAATTGCACCTGGACTATCTATACTTGCTGACCATTGCCGATGTCAGAGCCACCAACCCGAACCTTTGGAATTCGTGGAAACAGTCGTTGTTCGGAGAATTTTACGAACGCGTACGGGAGGCGCTGCGCAGGGGGCTGGAAAACCCGCCCGACCGCGAGGTACTGATCCAGGAAAAACAGGAAAAGGCGCGGCATCAACTGCTGGAGGATGGCCTGGACAACGCGCAGATTGACGCAGTGTGGAAACAGTTCGACGAAGAATATTTTCTGCGCTTCTCAAAGAGCGAGATCTGCTGGCATACATCACTGCTCGACCAGGTTGCGGACGACTCAAGCACTGCGCTGGTGGCGATACCGGAAGAACCGGAATCGGGCGGCTCGGCCATACTCATACATGCATCGGCCTCTCCCGACCTGTTTCCCAAGGCGACAGCCGTTATTGATGAAATGGGTCTGAATATTTGCGACGCTCGCATTACCCCGATGCGCGATGGCCGCAGCCTGCATGCCTACCAGGTACTGGAAAGGGATGGTCAACCGATAAAAACGGACGAGCGACGCGAAGAAATCAAGGTGCGCTTGTCGCAGGCTGCTGGCGCACAACAAGACCGCCTGCTGAGGGTTTCACGACGCGCACCGCGCCAGGTCCGCATGTTTTCTACAGCCACGCGTATACATTTCAGCCCGCATCGCGACGAGCAAAGCACCATCATGGAACTGGTATCGGGTGACCGACCGGGTTTATTGTCGGATATCGGGCGCGCCATACATGCGACCGGAATCAACATTAAAGCTGCGAAAGTCATGACTATTGGTGAACGGGCCGAGGACGTTTTTTATATCTGCGATGCCGGTGGCCGGCCGCTGGATGAGGCAACGAGTCAATCGCTGCACGACGCGCTCATGGCCATACTCGAAGACAGGAACTGATGAATCCGCATCTCAATGAATTAAAGGCTTATCCATTCGAACGCCTTGCCAGGTTGAAAGCCGGTGTGACCCCGCCAGCCAGCCTGGAGCATATTGCCATGTCGATCGGAGAGCCCCGGCATACACCGCCGCCATTTGTCGGCGATGCATTGTGCGCTTCCCTGGCGGGTCTGGAGAGTTATCCCGTTGCACTGGGTCTTGCACCACTACGCGAGGCCGTTTGCCGCTGGCTGGTCCGCCGATACGGTCTCAATGCCACTAGCCTCGATGCGGATCGCATGGTTTTGCCCGTCAATGGAACACGGGAAGGCTTGTTTGCATTCGTGCAAACGATTGTCGATCACAACGCCGCGTCGCTGGTCATGATGCCAAATCCGTTTTACCAGATATATGAAGGTGCAGCGTTACTGGCTGGTGCACAACCGTGCTATCTCAATACAACGGAAGAAAACCGGTTCCTTCCTGATCTGGATTCGGTCAGCGATGCCGATTGGGATCGCTGCGCCATCCTGTTCCTGTGTTCACCGGGCAACCCGACCGGTGCGGTAATGGATTCCGATTACCTGGCCCGCGTTTTGAAACTGGCGGACAAGCATGACTTTGTTGTTGCAAGCGACGAATGTTATGCCGACATCTATTTTGACGAAACCAAACCACCGGTGGGTTTGCTACAGGTGTGCCAGGAACTGGGTCGCGACCGCTGGCAACGCTGCGTCGTATTTCACAGCCTTTCAAAACGATCCAGCGTGCCGGGTCTGCGCTCGGGTTTTGTCGCGGGTGACCCGGATATCATCGGGCCATACCGGCAATATCGCACCTATCACGGCTGTGCCGTTGCCGATCATGTACAACGCGCCAGCATTCCGGCATGGGATGATGATCAGCACGCCGCAGACAACCGGGCGCTGTACCAGGAAAAACTGAAGCAGGTATACCCGATACTCGACAAGGTAATGGATGTACCCTGCCCCGATGCGGCGTTTTACCTGTGGGTACGCAGCGATCTGGATGATGAAGAATTTACGCGTCGACTGTACGCCGAGCAAAACATTACCGCATTGCCCGGCAGTTACCTCGCGCGCGATACTGCCGATGGCAACCCCGGTGCGCATCGCGTGCGCCTGTCGCTGGTGCCGCCAGTCGATACCTGCGTTGAAGCGGCACAGCGTATTGCCAATTTTGTCAATGGATTATGAACACAGGAAATCGTTTACAGATGCAACAAATCATTGATGATGCGTTTGATCAGCGTGATCAGTATTCGCCTGATAACACGCCCGAGGAAATACGATCAGCGATCACATCCGCGCTTGCTCTGCTGGATAGCGGTGAAGCGAGAGTTGCCGAACCGGCCAAAGATGGCTGGCAGCTCAATGACTGGCTGAAGAAAGCGGTGTTGCTCAGTTTTCGTGTGCAACCCAATCGCCTCATGCAGGGATCGGTGTCCAGCTACTATGACAAGGTGCCTTTGAAATACCAGGGTGCAGACAGAGATCGCTTTGTACAGGACGGTGTTCGTGTTGTGCCACAGGCAACGGTTCGATACGGCGCCTATATCGCGCCCGATGTCGTGCTTATGCCGTGCTTTGTCAATATCGGCGCATACATCGGAAGTGGCACGCTGGTCGATACCTGGGCGACTGTGGGCTCCTGCGCACAGATCGGAAAAAACGTACATCTGTCCGGGGGCGCAGGCGTCGGCGGCGTACTCGAACCGGTGCAGGAAAGCCCGACCATCATCGGCGACAATTGTTT
>CBDUSC010000168.1:0-4863 GCA_965369735.1 uncultured bacterium | reverse complement strand
CAAACTGTATGGCTTTACGGATCAGCCTTTGTGAACCTTCTCGAGAGACCGGTTTGATACCGATACCGGAGCTGCTGGGAAAACGAATTTTTGTCACACCCATTTCGCTGTGTAAAAACTCGATGACTTTTTGTACATCTTCCGAGGCAGCCGGCCACTCGATGCCGGCGTATATATCTTCGGTGTTTTCACGAAATACGGTCATCGCCACCTGGTCGGATTCCTTCATGGGTGTTTCCACGCCAGGGAAATAACGTATGGGTCTGACACAGGCGTACAGGTCCATGGTCTGGCGAAGCGCGACATTCAAAGAGCTGATGCCACCGCCTATGGGCGTGGCCAGCGGGCCTTTTATGGAGACCACATACTTTTGCATGGCCTGCAGGGTTTCTTCGGGCAAGTATTCGTTCTCGCCATAGATGCGAGTGGCCTCTTCGCCCGCATACACCTGCATCCACGCGATTTCACGCTTGCCTCCATAAGCCTTTTCAACCGCCGCGTTGGTCACCTTGAGCATGACCGGCGTGACATCGATACCGATACCATCGCCCTCGATAAAAGGCACGATCGGTCGGTCGGGCACTTTGAGACTGTTATCGAGGTTGATGGTGATTTGTTCACCGTTACCCGGGATGCTGATGTGTTCGTATTGCATTTAGTTCTTCCTTATTCAGCCATTTTCCTGGTCCTTGAAAAGACCCAGAAACAGGTTTGCAACGAGAAAAAAGCTGCCAAGCAGTAATCCACCTACACCAACGAAAGTGAATAACTTCGTCAATACATGCTCATGAGCCGCTCCGCGGCCGATTGCCGGTGCAAGGAAAAACATGTTTAGCCACGCAAGCGGGTACAAACTACCGAGGGCAATCAATATCGATGAGGTCTTCCGTAGCCTGGCCGACAAATTCGAGTGCAGCACAAGAATTATCAAACCCAGACAAAATGCAGCAATACCTCCAGCATGGAAATGTGTCCGCTGCGCGTACCGCCAAATCTTATCCTTACTTTTCTCATCGTGAAGATCTGGATGCGCCACTACGCCTTCCGCAACATAGTCTTTGTAGATATCTTCATTCAAGCCAAACGATATCCCGAGCGCAACATTGAAGAAAATACCAAGCAAGACAATGGCAAGCCCGGCTTTGACGGTGGATATATCACCTGACATTATTCATGCTCCTCTGATGCTGCCTCCGGCATTCGGATAGCACCTGGTTGTTGCATCATGACTCTGCTCCATCGGCCGATACTACCTATAGCTCAAGTGTAGTGTTTCGATGGATATTCCGTTACCTGTCCACACAATGAACATACCTGCGAGAAACCCCGACATGCGCCTGATCCGTTTCAACAAGCCCTACCGGGTTTTGAGCCAGTTCACAGACGCCGATGACCGGCCCACCCTGGCTGGCTATATCGACATTCCGGGTTTGTACCCGGCAGGCCGGCTGGACTATGAAAGCGAGGGTCTGCTGCTGCTGACCGACGACGGGCGTTTGCAGGCGCGCATCAGCGAACCCCGGTTCAAGCTGGCCAAGACCTACCTGGTTCAGGTTGAAGGAGAACCGTGCCTGGCAGATTTGCAGCCGCTACGATCAGGCGTAAACATAAAAAGCGATTTTTGCCGCGCCGAGCGTATTTATTGTACGACCGAGCCCGATTTTCTCTGGCAGCGCGAGCCACCTATACGAGAGCGTAAATCCATCCCGACAAGCTGGATCGAAATCGTGTTGACCCAGGGTCGTAACCGGCAAGTGCGACGCATGACAGCAGCCATCGGGTTTCCGACGCTGCGGCTGATCAGAACCGGTATTGGTGACTGGCGGGTGGATGACCTGAAACCGGGAGAATGGCAATCGATTGCCGAGGCCGACATCAGGGTTTGAACATGTGCTGAGCGAATAAGTTATTAAGTTACCACCGGCACCTCTTGCGGGTTGTGAATACCTGAGATTCGCATCGCGAGTTCCAGTGCCTGCTCATAGTTGAGCCTTGGGTCGACCTGCGACTTGTATGCACGCTGCAGATCCGCTTCGGTCAGGCCCCTGGCGCCACCGGTGCATTCGGTCACATTCTCACCCGTGAGCTCGATATGGATACCACCGAGATGGCTGCCGAATGCGGTATGAATTTCAAACGCAGATTCAAGTTCGCTGAGGATATTCTCAAAACGTCGTGTCTTGAGACCGGAG
The DNA here is from genome assembly GCA_965369735.1 of uncultured bacterium. Classification (GTDB taxonomy): domain Bacteria; phylum Pseudomonadota; class Gammaproteobacteria; order Steroidobacterales; family CBDUSC01; genus CBDUSC01. The sequence goes on along the minus strand of CBDUSC010000168.1, from coordinate 2,671 downwards.
CCTGTCACTTCCGTATTACCGTGCATAGGGTCGCAGCTCCATAGCACGGTCCCGCCGGTGGCTTTCACGGCCTTTAGCAATGGCGGCAGGCGATCGGCAATTTCTTTTGCGCCAAAGCGGTGTATCAGCGTGAGACGGCCGGGCTCATTATTCGGGTTCAGCGTCTGGATCAATCCCTGCAACCACTCCGCACTCATGTTCGATCCAATTTTGATCGCAATCGGGTTGCTGATACCCCTGAAATACTCGATGTGTGCGCCATTCAGGTCGGTGGTACGCATGCCGATCCATGGGAAATGCGTAGACAAGTTGTACCAGCGCTGGCGGCGCTCGATGAATCGTGTCTGCGCCTGCTCATAGAGCAAGTGCAGACCTTCATGGCTGGTATAAAAACGCACCCGGTTTGTCTGCTGTATCTGGCGACCGGATATGGTTTCAAAAAAGTCCAGTGAGTCGGTGATGGACTCGACAATTTTCCGGTACTCATCTTCCAGCGGTGAATGATCGACAAAACCCAGATCCCAGTATTCGGGGTGATGCAGATCTGCAAAACCGCCATCCACCAGCGCGCGTACAAAATTGAGTGTCAACGACGCCCGCTCATAACCCCGCAGCATCAGCTCCGGGTCAGGATTGCGATCCGCTTCGGTAAACGGGTTGCGATTGATCAGATCGCCACGATAGCTTGGCAATGCCATCTCGCCACGTGTTTCGGTGTCAGCCGATCGCGGTTTGGCGTACTGCCCCGCAATGCGGCCCACCCGGGTCAGCGGCATTTTCAGCCCATGCAGCAGCACCAGGCTCATTTGCAAAAGGATTTTGAGCTTTTTGGCGATTGCATCAGATGTACAGTCGTCGTAACTCTCCGCGCAATCACCACCCTGGAGCAAAAACCGCTCGCCTCGCTGGGCCTCGGCAATCTGTTCTTTTAGCTCCTCGATCTCCCACGAGGTCACCAGTGGCGGCAAACCGCTCAAACGCGCAATGACCGCGTCAACCCTGGATTGCTCGCTGTACATGGGTTGCTGATCGGCATTGAAGCTTTGCCAGCTTGCCGGGTGCCAGTCGTGTTTTGGGATATTCCGGGCCATGCCACGATGGTACCTGCAAACGCATGGCAAAAAACAGCAAAGACGGTGGCATCCCGATGCTTGTGTTGGCACAATGCGCAACCTGACAGGCCCCGAGCGGCAGGAGATACAACAATATGAATCGAGTTCTAATATTGGGCGCAGGCAAGATTGGCGCGCTCATGTCAGGCTTGCTGGCGGATTCCGGTGACTACGATGTCGATCTTGCAGATGTCGATGGTGCGGTTGCGAAGTCCGTGGCCGAATCCCACGGCCTGGATAATGTCGCAGCCTATGAACTGGATGCCTCCAGCCGCGATGCGCTGAGCGCACATTTGAAAGAACACCCCGTTGATGCGGTCATTTCGGGTTTGCCGTTTTTTTGCAACCCGCTGGTCGCGGAGACCGCGCGCGAGGCCAATATTCATTATTTCGATCTCACGGAAGATGTAGAGGTCACCAAAAAAGTAAAAGAACTTGCAAAGGGTTCTGAAAAGACCTTTGCGCCGCAATGCGGTCTTGCACCGGGATACATCAGCATTGTGGCAAATGAACTGATCAGTCATTTTGACAAGTTGCGATCGGTAAAACTCAGGGTCGGTGCCCTGCCCCAGCATCCAAACAATGTTCTGAAGTATTCGCTGACCTGGTCCACCGAGGGCCTGATCAACGAATACGGCAATCCCTGCCAATCGATCAACGGCGGAAAAATGATCGATGTCCTTCCGTTGGAAGGACGAGAGGCGATCGAGATCGATGGCACACGATACGAAGCATTCAATACCTCCGGTGGTCTTGGATCACTGGGCGAAACTTATCTCGGCAAAGTCCAGAAAATGGACTACAAGACGATCCGTTACCCCGGTCACTGCGAGCAAATGCGTCTTTTGATGAATGGTCTGAAATTGAATAATGACCGGAAAACCTTCAAACGCATCCTGGAAAACGCGGTACCGCAGACATTGCAGGATGTCGTGATCATTTATGCCGCGGTTGCCGGTTACCAGGACGGAGAACTGCGAGAAGAAAACTATGTCAACAAGATATACCCGGAGGTGATTGCAGGTCGTCTCTGGTCGGCGATACAGGTGACGACCGCCGCGGGCGTATGCAGCGTCATGGATCTTGTTTTGTCGAACCCGGATGCTCACAAGGGTTTTGTGACCCAGGAGAGTTTCAGGCTACAGGATATTCTGGATAACCAGTTCGGGCGTCATTTTGCGCACGGTGGTACCAGCATGATATCGGCCAAACTGGTGGCAACGGGTGAAACCGGGCATCAGCGTGGTGCAGGAGATGCAAAATGAATGAGATTTTGAGTTCGCTGGGTCTGAGCGAATTGAATGATGGAAGCTGGTGCGGATCCGGCTGGCTTGGCGATGATAATACGGTACTGATCAAGTCGGTCAACCCGGCCAATGATGAGCTTATTGCAAAAGTAAAATCAGCCACAGAGCATGATTACGACAAGGTCGTGACATCGGCACGCGAAGCTTTTCTTGAATGGCGCAAGGTGCCGGCACCGAAACGCGGCGAGCTGGTTCGCCTGGTCGGCGAAGAGCTGCGCCAGAACAAGGATGCTCTTGGATCGCTGGTTGCCC
>CBDUSC010000167.1:0-4864 GCA_965369735.1 uncultured bacterium | reverse complement strand
CATCCTGGTACGCCGGGTAGGGTTCGACAATGACGGGTCGTTTTGGCAACGCGCCAAACCAGTCAGGCATGAGTCCTTCGGTGCGTTCAACCATCAGCCGGGAAAACTCCAGCACCTGCTTGCGCGTTTCAAACCGGTTATCCGGGTCATCCTGCACATGCTGGATGATTTCCTCGAAGTCATCCAGATCATATTGTTGTTTGCCCAGCTCGATCACCCGCTGGCGGTTTGCCGATACAGTTTTACTTCCAAGCTCATACACGTCTTCGGGTGATCGCTTCAACGTGGTGTAGTTGCGCAGCGACGCCTTGTAGCAAGCCAGGCCATCGGGGTTCGCAGTTACACTGATCGCATCGCGTGCTTGCTCAAGATACTCATTGAGCAGGTAGTCGCGATATCGTTGTAAAGCAGGATTGATTTCGTTGCTGACGATACTGCGTATCGTGCGGCCAAAATTCTCATCGTCATCGCGTTTAGCCGGTGACATAAACGGAGAATCATCAATATCGACCTCCAGCAATTTGTTCATTTGCCCGATAACCAGCCCGGTGACACTTTTTGGTGAGGTATATCCCTTCTCCACACCCGTTTGCAGGTTCGCCCGCTCGGTGTCGATGACATTCGCGAACTGGCTCCATCTGAGGATCGCGTCCTGGCGAGCCTTTTTCGACCCCACCGGTTGTGCCTGTGCAACACGCGGGTAGGACAGCTGCCAGCCCGACATCTGGTTGACACCCCAAAGCTCGCTGCGGCATACGCGAAGACCAATATTGGCTTCAAGCCGTTCCCTCAACGCTCCGTAGGTGACCCACTCCGGCTTGCCTGCAAAACCCCTGGTATCGATGGACATCAGCTCTGCATACCAGGCGTCTTCACGATCGTTCCAGGTCTCAAGCGCCCCCAGAGAGTTATTGAACATGCCGTTGTGGTCATCGACCTCAATACCCACGAAGTAATTGATATGCGGGATACGATCCAGGACGGCATCGTAGTAACGATCTCCCAGATCGTTCAGAAGATCGTCATTACGATCGGCCATTACGGGGGTAGCGCAGACAAGCAATGCGCAGAGCAAGCTGTATTTCATGGGATCCCGCCTTTTTGGAAACGAATTATTGTATTACCGGTTTTAGTATTCGTACCTATCCAGTATGGCGGTAAACGCCGGGTCAGCCCGGAGACTGGCCAGGTATGGATCTACCAACAAGACCGGTTTCCACAGTGAATGTACACCCGCCAGGTATTCATCCAGTTTTTCCAGTGCCTTTTCATGCTGGCCGGCAATAGCATATATCTGTGCGGCATTCATTCTGTACCGCGGTGCCGACATGGCATCCAGCGAGTCTGGCACAAGGTCAACAACGCGCTCGGCTATTGCTGCCGCATTATCCGTTTGCCCGAGAAATGCCTGCGTGGCACCAAGCACCCACAATATCGTTGGTTCATCGGGTTGCCGCGTCGCTTGTTCTAGTAATGCCACTTCTGCTTTTTGAAACAAAGGCATGGCTTCATCTTTTTTTCCCTGGAAATACATTATCTGCGCTTTCAAATATTCAACCGGGAAATAGCCAAACTGGTATACGATCGAATCCTCATCAATCGCGTTCACAAACCTCATAGCCTGTTCATATTCGCCCAGGTAAGTAGCCGCCAGAATCTGCGAATGGACCGCTACTCCTCCCTGCGGCAAGTCCAGCTCAACCAGGACCCGAATATGGTCAGGATCACCCGTGATGTTGAACAACGCCAGATGGATCCAGAACTGAAACTGCGGGTTCTCGGCATTCAACTGAATTGCCAGACCATAGTACTTGCGCATATTCACCGCATCGCCTGTCAACTGGTATGTACCAGCGAGCTCGGAGATATTTCGCCAGTTTCGCGGATCCAGTGTCACCGCCTTTTGCATGGCTTCTATGGCACCATTCATGTCACCCGAACGACGCAATACCGCGCCCAAAGAGTTGTACACATTCGCAACGCCCGGCATGGTGCGTCGCGCGATTCTCAAATGCTCAAGCGCGCGCGGGTAATCCAGAAAACCGTGGTAGTAATAGTCCCCCAGGAAATGCTGTAGTTCGGGCAGCTCCGGGTCTACGGATTGCGCACGTTCCAGCATCGCGCCCGCTTTGTCACGCCAGGCGATATCCTTGCCAAAAAACCAGTACATATCCGTATAGTTGCCGCCCAGTTCAACCATCGCACGCGCAAATTGCGGGTCTGCCTCCACCGCCCGCTCCAGAAGGTTGATACGCTCCAGATATTTGTCCCTGCTAAATACCTCGATCGGGATGGCGCGCAAATACAAATCGTATGCTTCGGTGCTGTCTGTCGGCCGACTGGCAATACGTGTATGTTCTTTCGGGGACAATGTCGCGTTCAGGGCCTGTGCAACGGCGCTGGAAATCTCTTCCTGTATCGCAAACAGATTGTCGGCTGTCAGTTTGCGGCTATATATTTCTGCCCACAAGTGTTCATCGGTATTTGCATCAATAAGCTGCACATTGATACGCACCGAATTGCCGGAGCGTTGGATACCGCCCTCAACCAGCGTGGCAACACCGAGCTCGGCCCCAATGGTGCGCATGTTTTTGGTCGTATCCCGATATTCCATGACCGAGGTACGGGATATCACTTTCAGTGCGCCAATCTTTGCAAGCTGTGTGAGTATGTCATCGTGCATACCATCGACGAAAAACTGGCTGTCGGGATCGGCACTGCGGTTGGCAAAGGGCAACACGGCTACGGATTTGCGATCGATAACACCGGGAACGCCCGTTGCATCCTGATCGACGGTCAGATCGACAATGGCTTGTTCGCCCAATTGGGCGTTTTGTTCAAAACGAATGATCATTGAGTACGCAAGGGCAATCAGCAAAATACCGATGATCATGAAATCCAGCCGCCTGCCGGTGCCGCGGGTCACTGACTGGCTGCGATCGACATCCTTCTCAAGCTTGATACCCTCCTGTGTCAGCTCAAACGCCCAGGCAAATATCAATGCGACCGGGAAACCCAGCGCCAGCAAGACAATGAACATTTTCATAAACCACCCGGGTGCGCCAAAGCTGTCCGCTGCAAGCGATGCAACCTGGGCAATCAACCACGCGACAATGATGTACACCGTGGCAACACGGAATACATTACGGCGTTTGAGTTCCTCGAATATCCCGCTCATGGATCAAAAGCACTCAAAGTCTGTACTACCGACAGGTCTGCATTTGTCGGGCCAGCCATTGCTGCGCCAATAATCGGGTAATCCGTATCTGGTAGTGATTTCCTTGAATCGCGGATCCTTGCGCAGGATGGCATGTCTTGGCGACCAGAGGTTTCTGAACATTTCACGCGTCGCGTGGTCCGGCGTATTGTTCAATGCCTCGAATGCCGGGTCCGCATTGTCAAGCAACAGATATAAATCAATAACATCCTGTAGCATCGGTGCGAATCGCCGGTCACCAATTTCCGATTCAGAGTGTTTGGCAACAAACGCGTCAAGCTGTGCAATTGCCAAATCTTTCTTCGCCGGGTCCTGAAGTGCATCGACTACCAACTCGATCAATTCAAGCCGCTCTCCATTGGCATCATCATCCAGCCAGTGAGATTTCTTCCACAATTCTATCGCCTCATCATACCGGCCGGCATCAAGGTAGTAGTAGCGGTGCAATACATCGACAGTGGTGAGCTGGCTGCCCAGCTCATCTGCGATATTGGAGTACTTGGCCCCGTTTTCAGCGTCACCAACGTCATAGTAATACGACGCCAGATCAAAATTCAGTATCGGTGCCGCAGGATCCATGGCCAGCGTGTCTTTTGCGATACCCACCGCCTCGATTGAACGCCCGACTTCGCTCAGGAACTCTGCATACCATTCACGCGGGGTTGTATCCTGCTCATCCAGAGCCATCGCTTCGGCCAGCGCCGCCTCGGCGTCCGCCCATTCGAGATTGGCCCAGGCAATGACGCCGATGATTGAGCGCGCTTCCCCAATGCCCGGATCCAGCGTCAGCGCACGGCTGGCGGCGGCCTCCGCCAGTGGCAGCACCCGGTCTTCGTTGATCTCCGGGTCATCGCTCCAGTGAGGCAGGACCGCGTAGGCTGATGCCAAATTGCCGTAGGCGCGGGCAAACCCGGGGTCACTGTCGATTGCTTCCTTGAATAGCTCGATCGCGCGCGCCATGTTTTCATTACCGCGTTTTTGATACAGATGACGCGCGCGGAGATATGCCTGGTAGGCGTCGACATTGGTTGTGACATGATCGATTGCCGCATCATCGACCGATAAGCCGGCACCCAGCGTTTCCTGGAGGGCCGCGACGATACTCGTGGCGATCTCGTCCTGGATGACAAAGATGTCTTTCAAATCGCGATCATAGTTTTCCGACCACAGGTGCCTGTCGGTTTTGACATCGATGAGCTGCGCGGTAACCCTGACGGTATTACCCGACTTGCGCACACTGCCTTCCAGCACATGATCGACCTCAAGAGATGCGGCAATGGTGCGAATATCATGGTTTTTGCCCTTGAATGCGAACGACGAGGTGCGCGAGGGTACGCGCAGACCCTTGATCTTCACCAGCGCATTGAGCAGTTCCTCCGATATTCCGTCTGAAAAATATTCGTTGTCAGGGTCATTACTCATATTCACAAATGGCAGCACTGCGATGGAAATCTCATCGCTGCCCGATCCCTCGACAGTTCCCTCGACGGTATCCCCGATGGTTCCCTCGCTATCGTCCGTAGCGTCGCCACCAATGTTCAACCAGACAGACACGGCCAACGCCAGGACCAGCGCGCCAATGATGTAGAAGTTGAGTCTATGGCCGGTTTGTGGAGTAACCGATGCGCTGCGATCGACATTTTTTTC
>CBDUSC010000166.1:0-4885 GCA_965369735.1 uncultured bacterium | reverse complement strand
CCGCGGGCCACCTTGCGGACCGGTTCGACAAGGCAATATTCATACGCTGGATAAAGCTGAGCGAAGTCATCATTGTGACGCTTGCCATGACTGGATTCCTTATGGGCAATATGCTCATGTTGCTTATTGTGTTATTTCTCATGGGTTCGCAATCTGCAATGTTTGGGCCCGTCAAGTACTCGATACTTCCCGATTACCTGGATCAGCATGAACTTACGGGGGGTAACGGTCTTGTCAACGGCGGAACCTTTATTGCCATTCTCCTGGGAACAGTGGCCGGCGGCTTTCCCGGTGCGGGATTGTCGCATGTGTCAACCACCGGCTTTGTGCTGATTGCAGTTGCGCTCGCCGGTTTTGCATGTAGCTTTGCAATCCCCTCCACGGGTAGTGGCGATCGCGACCTGCCGGTCCGGCCAAGATTGTGGGCACAAACAAAATCGGTATTTGCCTGCGCCACACAAAACCGAACGATCTTGTTGACGATACTGGGGGTTTCCTGGTTTTGGTTTTTTGGCTTTCTCTTTATTACCCAACTACCCGCGCTGACTCGTTTTTATATATTCGGCAATCAGCAAGTCGTAAATGTTTTGCTGGTTGTGATATCGCTGGGTATCGGTTGTGGCTCGCTGCTGTGTGAAACTTTCTCAAGACACAGGATCGAAATTGGCCTTGTACCACTGGGTGCGCTTGGCATGACGATTTTTGCAATCGCTTTGTACGCGAGTCTCCCTGGCCACATCGTGTCCCGACCACTTGTCGATGCAGCAGGTTTTATCGCTGACCCTGATTACTGGCCATTACTCCTGAGTTTATTTCTTCTTGGTCTGAGCGCCGGTATATACGTAGTGCCATTGCTGGCACAGGTGCAGCAACTCAGCGCACCTGGTGAGCGCTCACGCATTTTATCTGCAAACAGCCTCATCAACGCCATCTTCATGAGCGCAGCATCATTGATGGCAATCCTGGTATTGATGACAACCAGCCTGAATGTTGCGCAAATGCTGCTTGCGGTGGCTTTGCTCAACGCGTTTGTAACGTTGTACATCTTTACCCAGGTGCCGGAATTTCTATTGCGGTTCTTTGTATGGGGTCTTATCAATATTGTGTTTCGCGTAAGAATTATCGGTCAGGACCAGTTGCCACAAAACGGGCCGGCGGTTCTGGTCTGCAATCACGTCAGCTATGTCGATGCGCTTGTTTTGATGGGTTGCGTGGATCGCCCGATTCGATTCGTGATGCATTACCGGATCTATCAGAATCCAGTGCTCCGGTTTTTCTTCCAGATCGCGCGGGCAATTCCAGTTGCTGGAAAAAAGGAAGACAAAGCCATGCTGGATATCGCGTTTGATACAGTGCGCAGGGAGCTGGAGGCGGGTCACCTGGTATGCATATTTCCTGAAGGCGGTCTCTGCCATGACGGAGAAATGACCCGATTCAGACCCGGTGTCGAAAAAATCATTGCAACAACCGCGGTACCGGTAGTACCTCTGGCGGTCAGCGGCCTCTGGGACAGCAGCTTCAGCCGTCAAAGCGGTAACTGGGGATACCGGTTACGCACAGCGTTTAGAAGGCGCGTTACCTTGCAAATCGGGACACCAGTACCACCCGGGGAAACATCGGCCGCCGATCTGGAACAACGCGTCAAAAAAATGCGCGGCGCAAATCGTTAAGACCACTGGCCGTTAAGATCGCTGGCCGTTAAGGCCGCGGCCTGGCGATAACCATTACTGTTCTACGGGCGCCGGCCTGGTGTCGATCTCGGGCCGTATTTTTGTATCCGCAATAATCTGGCCTTCATCGCCGATCCGCAAGCTGAGTTTCTTTTGCCACAAGTCGAGCAACTCGGCCGGGCTACCCGCAATCGGATCCGCTGCGACCGTATCGAATCTCATTGTTTCGAGCTGAGCGGAATCGGCATACGCGGTCAGCAAATAATCGATTCGGGTTGCATCGTCCTCGACCATGCGGAATGCGTTTTTGTAAACTGGCCCCGGCATCATGCGGCTGGCGGAAATATTGAGCCCGTTGTTGCGCACTGCGAACAAATGCATCCACTCACCTGATTGCACGACCAGCGCTGAGCTGTCAGGACTGAATCGCAGACCCGATACCGTACCGTTGATACTGACTGATTCACCGCGGCGTTTCAGCGTCAGCAGGTCCCAGATACTGACACCACCATCACGGGTACCAACTGCAATTAACCGGTTATCGGGGCTGAAGGTAGCTGCTGTAATGGCTTCACCGATTGATACATTGCTACGCATCTGGCCGTCTTCGGTATTCCACAAATAGAGTTCGCCGTTGTCGCTGCAGGTCGCAATCAACCCGCTGTCCGAGCTGAAAACGATATCGATGACCGGGTCATCGCTGCCCAGTTGATAAAGCAATTCGCTGTTCACCGGATTCCAGACGCGGGCGCCTCGATTACCGGCGCTTGCCAGCATTGCAGAGTCGGGACTGAACGCCAATGACGATGCTATTCCCCGATCTTGCCAGACCCTCGGCAGCATCGGCTCACCGGCCTGCAGATCCAGCAACCACAATTCACCCGATCGGCTTGCGGCGGACACCCAACGGTTGTCGGCGCTGATCTCCACGACGGTCAAAGCCGGATCCATCCCTGATGGAGATGGCGCCGGCGCCACAATCGTATCCGGGTCTGCCCCGGCACTGCGCCAGATCTTCAGGCTGCCATCATCGCGCCCAAGGGCCAGGATGGTGCCATCCGGATTCAGGCTTGCGGTTGAAAAATCCTCTACCACACCGAATCCAGGTTGTTTGGGCGCAGCACCGCCCGCCAGCCATATGCGGGCAACCTGACGGTCGGTCGCGGTAACGATGACACCACCGGTCGCGGAAAACCTCGACATCACCGTGCGATCATCCTGTGAGGCAGGGGGTAGTTGCCCTGTGCTTTTCGCATGGCGGTACAGTGGAGCGATGGCACGGCCATCCGACAGAGAAATCAGTTCGTACGCGTTTTCGCTCAGACGCCAAAGCACCGCATCGAATGGGCCAGCAAAATCAAAATCATCTGCAGCATAGATCTCGCGAGCAAATATCAGCCCGGTTTCTACACTATCGACAGGCCATACTCGTCCATTCAGTTCAGAATCGACAGATATCAGCCATTGGCTTTCAGGATCGAACCTGAGGTTTTGCACCGGTTGCTCATGTACAAACCCCGATACAAGCTCCCGATCCGGTATGAAAAACACCTGAACAACATTTTCGCGATTTGCGATAGCAAGGTAATCGCCTTCATCTGATAACGCCAGTGCGGAATATTCACTAAGATACGGAAGTGTCGCTACACGAACCCGTTGCGCCAGGTCCCAGACTTCAAACCCTCTTTCGCCATGCTCATCGACAAAAGCCAGGGCAGCGAACCCGGCACCGCTGGCAAGGACCGCGGCCCCATCATTAGTCCTGCCCTTTTTCATTATCAGATCAACGGTCGATTGACCGAACTGCCAGACACGGATTTTTCCCGGCTTGTCCGAAGAAATCAGGGCCAGCATGTCTTCCGCGCTGTTAAAGCTGGCGATTGACCACCCTGGTTCAACGTTCGCCTGCTCTACAATGTCACCAGTGCCGATATCCCGGACGATCACGTTCCCACCCTGCTCCAGGTTTTTGCTGCGCGCGGCAACCAGGCGTCCATGTGGACTCAGAACGACATCAACCTGTTCAGTCGTAATGGGTTCGGGAATTTCCACAGGGGTATCCGGCTGGTCCGCCACCGGCTGCGAACGGTTCCCTGCACAGGTCAGCGACCAACCCTCCAGGAGACCCGCGTTATCTCTTTGGCGGTCACTCACAGACAAAGTCCAGGTACCCCGGGCGGGCTGAGCATTGAAAACCTTCAAATCGGGCTGCGATACACTGTCAAAGAAATAATCAATACCGCTGCGCCTGCTACCATCCCGCAGATCGATCACAATCGCATCGCCTTGTGGTGACCGGAGTTCCACCCACAGATCGTCCGGTTGTTCGTGCCGGACGCGAATGGTTATTTCAATGGCACGCACGGGTCCATCCAGATCCGACTCCACACGTCGCTCCAGGCGCGTATATTCATCAGCCTGTACCAGCATCGGCAACTCGTCCAGAGCCTCACCCGTTGCGGTGAGCCAGCGGCTGATACGATTGCCATGCTGCACAATCGTAAGCTCCTGACCATCTGCGCTGACTGCCAGGCTGCCCATCGGTGCATCGGTACGCACCGTGGCCAGAAGATTGGGATAATCGAATCCGATCAATCGATTGACATCGCGGCGGCGCTGATCCGATGACACTGCCAGCGCCTTCAGGCGATACATCAACGCGGCGTCCCGATTCTCTTGCGACTCCAGCAATACTGACTGGCGCTCCCAGAACTGAGACATCAGTTCATCAGCCATAGCTGCATAGCCAGGCAGTTGCCGCAGCGCCCGGTCTGCTTCTGTTACAGCTGCATGGCTATCGGTCCGCTGGCTGCGCCGGCGCAGCACGCTTGCAAACAAACGTTCCGCCGTACTGCGGTAACCGGGTATCGACCTGAGATCTTCATAAGCATCCAGAGCCAATTGGTAGTCTTCGGTGACCGCGCTCAGCGTTTCGATATAGGGCCTGGGCAAAAGATGCGTGTACCAGATCGGCACTGCAAAAATCAGCAGGCCCACTGATACCGCAGTCACAAAACCTCTCCAGTCAAACGGCAGGCTTTTGTTGACCCAGCGCGCCGTAAATACTTGACGGTATATTCTGTTTCTAAACGCCAGGTCACCCTTTTTGTTGGCAACTACCACGCCGGACAGTCGCAGCTGATCCTGGCGGCGGGAATTCCGGTCGAATGGGACATTGAGACCTTTGCCGACCCTTCCAAGCAGGGTAAGAATTC
>CBDUSC010000165.1:0-4885 GCA_965369735.1 uncultured bacterium | reverse complement strand
CAGTTCCCGCTCGAAGGTCCCCTCCGGCAGATCACAATGCGCCTGCCGCGATGCCGTACCTTCGACCCGTGGCAGCGAAATCCACTTTTTCATAATTCAGTCCTCGTGACGACTCGATGAGCGACAGCGTCAAATGACGCCACGGCGTTCCTGGTCGCGCTCGATCGACTCGAACAAGGCCTGAAAATTGCCTTCGCCAAAGCCTTCGTTGCCCTTGCGCTGGATAATCTCAAAAAAGATCGGGCCGATGCAGGTCTGTGTAAAGATCTGCAAAAGCAGTTGTTTGTGCGTTTCCGGGTCTGCATCGATAAGAATGCTATTCGTATTCATGCGCGGCACATCTTCATTGTGCCCCGGGATTCTTTCATCCACCATGTCGTAATAGGTTTCGGGCACATCCAGAAATTCGACATCATGTCTGCGCATCGCCTCGACGGTTGAATAAATATCATCCGTAAACAGCGCAATGTGCTGTATGCCCTCTCCCTTGTATTCATCCAGGTATTCCTGGATTTGCGACTTGTCATCGGCAGACTGATTCAGGGGGATGCGTATTTTGCCACACGGACTCGTCATGGCCCGCGATGTCAGACCGGTCTTGGCGCCCTTGATATCGAAATAGCGAATTTCCCGGAAGTTGAACAGGCGCTCGTAATACTCGCCCCATACATCCATGTTTCCCTGGTACACGTTGTGTGTCAGGTGATCAATAAATGTCAGACCCGCGCCTGTCGGTTGCTGGTCTACACCATCGATAGGAACATAGTCGGCATCGTATACCGACGCACCGTCATACTGGTCGACCAGGTACAACAGGCTGCCGCCTATGCCTTCAATAACCGGAATATCTGCCGCATATGTTTCGCTTTTATCGGTTGCCGGCGTCGCTTTGTTCTCCAGGGCAAGCTTGTATGCCTTATCGGCATCTTTGACACGAATCGCAAAACCACAGGCGCATGGACCATGCGCGGCTGCAAAATCCGCTGCAAAACTACCGGGTTCATCGTTGAGCAAAAAATGGGTTCCGCCCTGGCGATATAAGGTGATATTGCGATCGCGGTGACGTGCGACTGCCGTAAAACCAAACTGTTCGAACAGCTTTGCGAGTGCCGTTGCGTCGGGCGAAGCAAACTCGACGAATTCAAATCCGTCGGTCCCCATCGGGTTTTCAAATAGGTCGGCCATATGCGTCTCCGGGGCTGGTTGCTTCTGAATGAAGATTAGTATAGATTAGTTTCAATTGTAACTATTATAGTGTGTCTGGTTCAAAATGGCAAAATCCACAGAGTGCATTGATAGCAACCCTGCCGTGGGTCTGCGGCTGGAGCGGTTTTTGCCGTACCGGCTTTCGATACTGTCGAATACGATTTCCAGCTCGATTGCGGATACCTATGGAGAAAAATTCGGCCTTGGGATCCCGGAATGGCGTGTCATAGCGGTTTTGGGCCGCTACCCGGGGATATCAGCGCGAGAAGTTGCAGCGCGCACTGCCATGGACAAGGTGGCCGTCAGCCGTGCCGTTTCGCGACTACTGAATGCCGACCGCATCACCCGACAGGTTGCCGATACGGATCGGCGTCGATCCATACTCAATCTGTCCGGGAACGGTCAAAGGATTTATGAGGAAATATCGCCCCTGGCACTGAACTATGAGCGGCAGCTGCTACAGACCCTCAGTCATGAAGATCAGCAAACGCTGGGCAATTTACTGATCAAGCTCTCGGAAAGAGCGGCTCATTTGCGCGACCAGGGCGTGTAACAAAAACTGACGGGTTCCAAAGGCATCGCCCTGTTCGAGTGCTTGCTACTCTCCTATCACGGTTCTGACATCAATCAGTTCCGGGAAAAGACGAATATCCACCGCTTTTTTCAAAAACTCGACACCGCTTGATCCACCGGTACCGCGTTTGAAACCGATAATACGTTCCACGGTTTTCATATGGCGAAACCGCCATAGCAAAAAATTTTCTTCCAGATCTACCAGCTTTTCCGCCATGTCGTAGGCGTCCCAGTTCTCCCGGGTATTTTCGTAAATATTCTTGAACACCGAGACGACTGCATCGCTCTCCTCATAGGGTTGAGACCAATCCCTGTCGACTACCTGAGCCGGCATGTTATGACCCTTGCGGTGCAGGAAAAGCAAAAACTCATCATAAAAACTGGGGTTTTCCAGAGCGTGCAGCAGTGCTTCCTGCGCCGCCGGGTCGTGCTCAAACAATTTCACATAGTCGCGATTCTTGTTGCCGAGCAAAAACTCGAGTTTGCGAAACTGGAATGACTGAAAACCAGAGGCGTGACCCATGAATGAACGAAACTGCAGGTAATCGCTGGGCGTCAGTGTTTCCAGGACCGCCCACTGGTTGAACAACTGGTGCTGAACCTGCTTCACCCTGGCGAGGATCTTGAAGCACGGCCGCAGCTCGTCATTGCGAATAAACGCCATCGCGGCTTCCAGCTCATGAAGGATCAGTTTGAACCAAAGCTCCGATACCTGGTGCTGGATAATGAACAGTATTTCGTCGTGGTGCACAGGTTCGCTGAGAGGGTGCTGCGCATTCAGAATCTCATCGAGCGCCAGGTAGCCGCCATAGGTCAGCTCGTCCTTGAGATCCGTATAGATGCCCTGCTCCAGTTCTCTTTTTTTCATTGTTTAGTCCCATGGTCCGTCTATGGCATCTTAGCAGTCCGTTGGCAGATACGCGGCCGGTTTACGGTATAATGCGGCCCGCCGCGGCGCATGGTGCCTGAAGCCAGCGCGCCTGGAGCCAGCACCCGGGCATGCCCGATTGCCCAATCAGCCAACTCGTACGGGAATGACGCTCCGGACACGCGCCGGACAAGAGGATTCGTATTGAAGACGACTGCCAGATTCGAGATCAAGTACAGCCAGTTTCTCGACCCGCAGGGGAAACCCACCGGCGATCTGCCGGAGTTTGCCCGCGACAACGAGGAACTGTTGAAAATGTATCGTTTGATGACGCTGACGCGCACATTCGATACCAAGGCCATTAATCTGCAACGCACAGGCAAGCTGGGAACCTACGCATCCTGCCTGGGTCACGAAGCGGCACACATCGCGATCGGTGCGGCCATGCGTGAGGACGATGTTTTTGCACCAATGTATCGCGAATACGGTACACAGTTCTGGCGCGGCGTGAAAATGTCAGATGTCTTGTTGTACTGGGGTGGCGATGAGCGCGGCAATGATTTTTCAATACCAAAGCAGGATTTTGCCTGGTGCGTGCCGATCGCAACGCAGTGCATCCATGCAGCCGGCGCCGCGATGGCACTGAAACACAAAGGCAGCGATGCATGCGCCGTGTGCGTCATTGGTGACGGTGGCACATCGGAAGGCATTTTTTATGAAGCACTCAATGTGGCCGGTGTGCAAAAGTTGCCGATGGTATTTGTCGTCGTCAACAACAGGTGGGCAATATCGGTCCCGGTAGAATTGCAGACTGCCTGCGAGACACTGGCGCAAAAAGCATTGGCCGCGGGTATGCCTGGCCTGCAGGTCGATGGTAATGATGTCGTCGCGATGCGCCATGCGGTCGAAGCCGGCCTGAACCGCGCACGCAATGGCAAAGGGCCGATGTTGATCGAGGCGCTGACTTATCGATTGAGCGACCATACGACGGCGGATGATGCAAGCAGATACCGCGCCGGCGATGAGGTTGAGGCCGCATGGCAGGTAGAACCGCTGATTCGTCTGCGCGCCTACCTCATGGCCCAGGGAGCCTGGGACGACGAAAAGGAAGCCGCTTTGCTCGATGAGTGCGCGACAAAGGTCGATGCTGCCGTAGACGAATACATGAACACGCCAATAAACACGGCCGAATCGATGTTCGATCACATGTACGCCGAACTGCCGGAATCCATGGATGAACAGCGCGACACCGCTATCGAATACTTTGGCAAGGGTAGCCACTGATGGCCAAGGTTGCGCTGATCGAAGCCGTTACCATGGCCATGGCCTGGGAAATGACCCATGACGAGAGTGTTGTGGTGCTCGGTGAGGACGTGGGTATCAACGGGGGTGTGTTTCGTGCCACTGCCGGCTTGCAGGAAAAATTTGGCAAAGAACGGGTCATGGATACCCCGCTTGCCGAGGCCATGATCGCGGGTTTGTCAGTCGGCATGGCAGCTCAGGGCATGAAACCCGTGGCGGAAATCCAGTTCATGGGTTTTATATATCCGGCCGTGGATCAGATGATCAGCCATGCCGGGCGCATGCGTCACCGCACCCGTGGCCGGCTGAGTTGCCCTATGGTGCTGCGCGCTCCGTTTGGCGGTGGCATCCATGCACCGGAACATCATTCGGAAAGCACCGAAGCTATTTTTTCGCATATGCCCGGGGTCAAAGTCGTCATCCCCTCCTCCCCGGCCCGCGCCTATGGTTTGTTGCTGGCGGCGATACGCGATCCCGACCCGGTGGTTTTCCTGGAACCAAAGCGAATTTATCGCCTGGTCAAACAGGAAGTCCCCGATGACGGCCAGGCTTTGCCACTGGATGTGTGTTACACGCTGCGCGAAGGCAGCGATGTTACGCTGGTCACCTGGGGCGCAATGACTGTCGAAACACTGAAAGCGGCAGATGAGCTTGGCAAACAGGGCGTCAGCGCCGAAGTGATTGATGTGGCAACGGTCAGCCCGCTTGATATCGACACGATTCTCGAGTCGGTGGAAAAAACCGGGAGACTGGTGATTATCCACGAGGCGCCCAGGCATTGCGGCGTGGGTGCTGAAATTGCTGCCAGTGTTGCTGAAAAAGGCATCTATGATCTCAAGGGGCCCATCCAGCGGGTAACCGGGTATGACACCGTAATGCCGTTGTTCCGGCTCGAATATGAGTATCTGCCGAGCGTTGCCCGTATTATTGATGCAG
>CBDUSC010000164.1:0-4926 GCA_965369735.1 uncultured bacterium | reverse complement strand
TCTACGGGGTTCTCATCAGCCAATTTGTCTTCGAGCCGAGAAAGCGTTTGTTCGAATTCATCGAACCTTTGCAGCTCGTATAAAGCGAGCGCCCGACCCGCAAGCATATGTCCTTCCGGTGATATTTGCCTGTTGTATTCCTCCAGGGCAACTTGCGTTTCGCCTTTTAGTAAAAGGATGTTCCCGTAACTGATATGACCACCCGGACTTTGCTCCTGCATCATGAGAATGGCAGCTTCGGCCTGCTCAAAATTGCGCATATAGTAGCTTGCACGCGACAGGTTGAGCATGCAGAGACCGCACAAAGGGTCTCGCTCAAGCGCGAACCCGGCTAACGCGGCCGACTGCTCGAACAGGCCCACATACCGCGCGAACCCACCTGCGAGTCGATTGACCTCCGGGTTGGCGGGCTCGAGTTTCAAGGCTTGATCAAAATACGACGCTGCGGTGAACGGGTCGCGATCCAATTCAAATACATTGAAGCCCAGAAGAGCGATCGCCTCGGCATAATATGGATCTGCAGCCAGCGCGCGATCGATGTATTCGCGTGTCATCTTTCGCCCTTCTGCGGGTGCGTATTTGCGGTACCGAGATTCACCTGTCAAAAACCACGTGTAGCCCGCGAGCCTGGTCAGCGCGGGAGCATATTCCGGGTCGATATCCAGCGCCTGTTTCATCAGGCGCTCGGAATAGATGGCGGAATCCAACCCTGAAAGCTCGTTGTTAATCGCGCGCAAATACAACAAGTGCGCCTCGGTGTCGGTACGGCGGGCGACAGGCATAGTGCCAAGTACTTTAACCTTGAGCTCATCGACCACGATGGCTGAAATTTCATCCTGTATTTCGAAAATATCGCCCATCTCACGGTCATATGTTTGTGACCAGATATGTGTGTCGGTTTTGGCGTCAATGATTTGCGCTGTTATGCGCAGGTTGTTTTCGAAGCTGCGCACCGATCCTTCGAGTACATGCGTCACATCGAATTGCTCGCCGATTTCGGTGACAGACATACCGCGCTTGTCGATTTCCTCGACCGTTGTCCGGCCAATCACACGGAGTTCTTTGACCCGGGCAAGCAGGTTCATCATTTCTTCGGAAATACCCGTCGCAAACCATGCCTGGTCACCATCGGGCGACAGATCATCAAACAGAAGTACTGCGATCGATGGTGATTCGGTTTCGGTCGGCCAGAATTTATCCGCCGCAAAATAGGTGACTGCGATGACCAGCACGACAATAATGATGCGATCGATTTTTCTGCCAGTCTGCGGTGCGATCGAAACCGCTGGATCGACCTCTGTGTCCCGCCTAAAACCTTGCGGTGTCCACTCGAAGGCCCAGGCAATAATCAACGCCGGGACAAACCCGACTGTCAGCGCTATAACCACATAACGGGCAGTGGCATCGGAACCACCAAACAGCGGGAATATTTCGCCAATGACCTGGATCAGCAACCAGGATATCGCAATGTAAGCCGCGGCTACGCGGATGACATTACGCCGCTGAAGCTCGCTGTATAGAGACAATGACTGGCCCCTGGTGACCCCCGATACCACTAGGGTATGCAAAACCCTCCGCGCTCGCCACAAAAGAGCATGTACCGGGGTACGAATGGCGCTCATTTTGCCAACTCTTGGACCTTTTCGCCAGTATTACTAATAATGACCGCCAATATTGATTCGACCGGGTAGCGGGGAGCTTTGTACACCAATCGTCATGCCAAATCGACTTGCATTCCTGACTCTCGCTATTGCGCTCGCCGGCCCCGCATTGGCGGCCGACCCTGCCGACACGGTATTCAGAAACGCCTCTGTTTATACGATGGATGCAACCCGTTCATGGGCCAGCGCGGTTGCGATCAGGGATGGGCGCATCGTTTATGTTGGTGATGAACAGGATATTGGCGCTTACATTCATCACACCACGCGGGTCATAAACCTGAACGGGCGCATGATAATGCCCGGTTTTCACGATTCTCATATTCACCCCATGTCGGGTGGCTTGCGCCTGGTTCGTTGCTCATTGATCGATGTTGCGTGGCCCGACGCCGTGTATGAGCGCATCCGGAAATGCTCCACCGAGTTGCCCGATGGTGAATGGCTTGTTGCCACCGGCCTGGCCATGGAAGCCTTCGATGGAGATGGTCCGGGCCGGCGGCTTCTCGATGAACTGGTCCCCGACCGACCCGCATGGATCAGAAGCGATAGCGGTTTTTCTACCTGGGCCAACACGCAGGTTTTTGAAGCCGCGGGTATCGATACAGCCACACTGAAACCCGACCAGGGAAAACTGGCGCCTGAATGGGGCTCCGATGGTCGCGTGCTACAGGATCAAAACTCACTGAGTAATTTAATTTACCGCGCGATCCCTGTTGCTTCACCACAGCAGTACCGCAAGGCCCTGCAGAAATCGCTTCAAAAGGCCAATCGCTATGGCATCACCTCGATTATCGATGCCAGCATCGATAATGAAAATATGCTGGCGGCTTATATGCAAAGCGAGAACGCCGGCGAGCTCAGCGTGCGCGTGGTGGCATCGCAGCGGGCAAACGGCGAAAACGGCCCGATTGATATCGATGAACTGGTTTCGCGGAGCAAGCGTTATCGCGGAAAACGTTTCCGCGCAAACGCCGCCAAAATTTTCTCCGATGGCCAATTCGCGCTGCACAATGCAGCACTATTGGAGGAATATTCCGATACCCCAGCGTATTACGGTCAGATGAATATAGAACGCAAGCAACTGATCGAATTGATTGTTCGCCTCGATGCAGAATGTTTTCAGATTCACACGCACTCATTTGGCGACCGCGCGGTGCGAAATGTTCTTGATGCCCTGGAGATCGCATCTGACAAAAACGAATCACGCGACCGACGGCACCAGATCGCACATTTGCAAATCATCGATGCCAAAGATATTCCCAGGTTCCGCGAGCTGGGCGTCGTCGCCGATTTTCAACCATTGTGGGCCTGGGCCGACCCCGACACGCTTGTTCTTTCAGAACCCATACTTGGCCCGGAGAGATCAAAACACCAGGTCGAAATCGCCAGTGTGGCCAATAGTGGTGCGACTATTGTTGCCGGCAGCGACTGGCCATCGGAATCCATGAACCCGCTGGTTGCCATACAAATCGCGATCACGCGCCGGCCACTGGATGGCAGTGCGCCTGCGTGGTTACCCTGGCAGCGCGTGGATCTGGAAACCATGCTCGCAGCCTATACCATCAATGGCGCATGGCTTGCCCGCGAGGATAAAATCAATGGCTCCATCGAAGTGGGCAAGGCCGCCGACTTGATTGTCCTGGATCAGAACCTGTTCGATGTCGATCCCATGAAAATCAAGGATGTGCAGGTGCTGCTGACCTTGCTGGATGGCCAACCTGTGTACCGCGATCCGAGGATTTCGTGGCACCAGGCAAATCAGGCTAATTAGGCTAATTGGGCTAACACCGGCACCGGTTATCGCAACGGCATATCGTCTTGCCGATGCGACCCTTCTAATGCCTGGCGCATCACTTTACTATATTGCGTCCGCAGCACCCCCTCTGCTGCACCAGTCCAATTCGAAAACGGGGAGCACCCATATATGAGTAACAGAATACTGCTGGCCAGCCTGTTGGCCGCCGGCGCCTTTGGCCTTGCCGGCTGTGAGCCGGTCACCGAGACAAGTCATGCCACCGCCGCTGCAGAACCAGACGCAGCGGCCGAAACCGAGGCCGCACGCGATGTCGCTACCGAACTCGACGAGATGTATGCGGCATATGACGAGGAAAACCTGGAGCTGAATCCCATCGGAGCGACATTCCGTGGCGATCATCGCTACAACGATCGTATGGGCAACAACTACGATCCGGAATACCAGGATGCTTCGTACAAGCTGGTCAAGACCTACCTGGACAAGGTGCAGTCCTATGATCCAGCCAGCATTGGAAACCTGGCCGGGCAGGATCGCCTTAACTACGACATGTTTGTGATTAACATGGAGCAGGCGGTTGAAGCCTTCGAGGATGGAATCAACGACATTCAGAACATGCTGCCGTTGAACCAGATGTTCATGACACCAAGCTTCATGGTCATCATGGGCGGCGGTCAAAGCGCCCAACCGTTCAATACCGTAGAAGATTACGACAACTGGCTCAAGAGGTCGGCTGTGTTCTCCGATTGGACCGATGGCGCAATCGCAGCCATGCGCGAGGGCCTGGAAAAGGGCGTGACCCAGCCGAAACTGGTCATGGAAAAAACCTTGCCGCTGATCCAGGCACATGTCGTGGATGATGTGACCGATAGCGCATTTTACGCGGTCATTACCAATATGCCGGAGGACTTCAGCGACGAAGACCGCGATCGTCTGACCGCTGAATACACCGCGCATATCGAGAACGTTCTGGTACCCGCCTATCGCCGTCTCAGTGAATTCACCGAGAACGAGTACATTCCGAATGTACGCGAGGAAGTGGGGCTATCGGCGATGACCGGTGGCGCTGATTTGTATGCCTATAACGCAAAACAGTGGACC
Source organism: uncultured bacterium (assembly GCA_965369735.1). Classification (GTDB taxonomy): domain Bacteria; phylum Pseudomonadota; class Gammaproteobacteria; order Steroidobacterales; family CBDUSC01; genus CBDUSC01. The sequence continues at coordinate 414 of CBDUSC010000164.1, read as the reverse complement.
ACCACTGATTTGACGCCACAGGAAATGCACGAAATCGGCAAACAGCATGCGGAGCGTTCGTATGCGGAAATGAAAAAGGTGCGCGACCGCGTCGGTTTCGATGGTGACATGCAGGCATTTTTTGAATACCTGCGCACAGACCCGGATCTTTACTTTTCCGAGCCAAAGGATCTGCTCGATGGCTACGATGAGCTGCGCACACGGATTAACAATCGCTTGCCCGAAATCTTTGGTGTCATGCCAAAGAACGACTACGAAGTACGTGAGATCGAAGAATTCCGTGCAGCGGCATCGGCTGCAGCGCAATACCAACCGGGCGCTCCGGATGGTTCGCGACCGGGTATTTTCTATGTAAATACCTACAAGATGGATTCACGACCCAAGTACATCATGGAAGCGCTGTCATTACATGAA
>CBDUSC010000163.1:0-4960 GCA_965369735.1 uncultured bacterium | reverse complement strand
GTACACCCCTTCACCCATGCCAGCATCCGCACCGCCGCCGGTGCCGCTTCTCAGGAACTCGGCATCGCGGGTAAATGATTTCTGAGGCTTGTTCGGTACCGGTCTTGCTGCCGCTGCACGAACGTTACGCGGTGAGACGCGTGTCGCTTTTGTGCCGCTGCCGCTAACCAGGCCGCCGCCTGCTTCAACGGTGCCCGCTTGTGCAGGAGCGCTACTGCGAGCCTCCCGTTGTGCTTCCCGTTGTGACTGAGTCGCCGCTTCAAATGCGGACTCGCTCATCCGTGTCTGATCTGCTGCAAACGCGTTTGCGCCTGTCACAACCATGATCACTGCGGATGCTAAAGCCGTAAATAATCTGCTTTTCACGGTATTGCCCTCGTTTTCTTCTTATTGAGTGATTCTCCACCGCACGAAACCAACCAAACCGCCCCCCGCAAGTGAATGCCGGGTTGCGCAGGTCAGATCGTGAATCCCTTTACTTTATTCTTCGAGCCATACCGCGAGGTATTGCCCAGCCTCATCCAGTGCATGGAATCATTGAGTCAGGTAACGGTTCCCTGGTCGCCTGATTCTTGTTATTTGATACCGTGCATCCAAACGGGCACGGAACCCTTTATTGGCAACTCTGCCATCTCTGTCATCGAGCACAGAGATCGGGAGCTTTGCGCCACTGCCTCGCGACAGCTTTGCCCTTTCTGTGGTCCGTGCCTGACCCTAACCCTAAAAGTAGCTCAATTCAAACCGGCAAAAATGACTAGACATAATGCAAATTGAACATAAGTCAGTAATGCTGCGATTGCAGCATTTTCGGGTGTGACCGCATCCCTCGGGGGTTTCCCAAGCATGGGGGAAAAATACTCAAGTTGATCTTCAGGATGTGCCGTAAGCATCCGGGACACAAGCAAAAAATCGCTTTTGATTAATGCAATCTGGCGCCCGTTGCTTGCTACGGCCAGGAATTCTTTCCGATTCACTTTTTTCGGATCGATTCTACGATACCGATTGGCTGAATGAATCTGAATGCCGGTGTCAAAAAATCCCCGCGCGATGCGCTGCAACATGGTGTAAAAAATGCCGACACCTGTTGGGTGACACAAAAAATTCCGGTTGCCTTAGTCGCTGGCAAACACGCGTGATTTGTCTTTGAATGATTTCAGTTCCAGCGCGTTACCGGATGGGTCATAAAAAAACAAGGTGGCCTGCTCGCCAACCTGTCCCTGGAATCGTATGCGTGGCTCAATGACAAACTCGATTCCCGCTGCGCGAAGCTTGTCAGCGAGTTCATGCCAGTCATCCCAGCCAAGAATCGCACCAAAATGCGGTACGGGAACCTGATCGCCATCGACATCGCTGGCACCGGCCAACCCTGTGCTGTCAATAACGTGTGCTGTTATCTGATTGCCAAAAAAATCAAAGTCTATCCAGCGATCCGATCGCCGGCCTATCGTGCAACCCAGGACACCGGTATAGAAAGCTTCTGTCCCAGCAATGTCGTTGACCGGAAAAGCCAGGTGAAAAGGTCTTTTGCTATTCATAGGGCGTTGTTTATGTAGCTTGTGAGTTCTCGTCTACCCAGTCTTGCGGTTTGAGAAAAACTTCATACAGTTCTGCTTCGGGTGTCCCCGGCTGCGGTTGCCAGTCATAGCGCCAGCGTACCAGCGGTGGCAAGGACATCAGGATGGACTCGGTGCGCCCACCCGATTGCAAACCGAAAATGGTGCCCCGGTCGTAAACCAGGTTGAATTCCACGTAACGACCACGCCGGTAAAGCTGAAATTCGCGCTGCTCATCGCCATAGGGCGTATCCCGGCGCGCATCCACAATAGGCGTGTATGCGGGCAGAAAGTGATCGCCGACACTGCGTATGAATGCAAAGCTTTGCTCAAAGCCGGGGTCGTTGAGATCATCAAAAAACAAACCGCCGATACCGCGGTGTTCATCGCGGTGCTTTAGATAAAAATATTCGTCGCACCATTTTTTGAATTTCGGATAGACCTCATCACCAAATGGTTCGCAGGCAGTCTGTGCCGTTTTGTGCCAGTGGATGGCATCATCCCGGAAACCATAATACGGCGTCAGGTCAAATCCGCCGCCAAACCACCAGGTGGGATCGCGGTCGGCATGCTCCGCTACAAAAAAACGGACATTGGCATGAGTGGTGGGCACATACGGGTTGCGGGGATGCATTACCAGCGAGACGCCCATCGCACGGAAGGGAGCGTCCGCAAGCTCCGGTCTTGATGCGGTCGCCGATGGAGGCAGGCTTGCGCCATCCACCAACGAAAAGTTGATGCCGGCTTTTTCGAAAACCGCGCCGTCTTCGAGTACCCGGCTGATGCCGCCACCGCCACTCAGATGGCTGCTGCTATCCCGGGTCCACCGGTCTTCGCGAAATACCGCCTGCCCATCGAGCTTTTCCATACTTGCACAGATTTTGTCCTGCAGGGTCACCAGGTAGGTTTCAACGGCTTTTGGGTCGGCAGCAGACATAGATACTCGCTTTATGAAGATGGGCGCAAGGTTTTGCCGGTAGCCAGATCGCGAATCTCGGTGGGCGCAGCTTCGCTGCCAACCTGGCCCGGCACTATAAAATCGATATCTAAGCCAAACCGTCTGCGGGTTGCAAGCGCGGTACGCGTTGCAGGCCGGCCACTGACATTGGCGCTGGTCGATACCAGGGCTGATCCACAGGCATCGCACAGCGATACCACGGGTGGAGCGGCGCTGACGCGTACTGCAATCGTGTCCCGGCCGCCGGTCAGCCACTTCGGTACGCTATCGGTTGCCGGAACAACCCATGTAACCGGACCGGGCCAGCTCATGTGCAGTTTTTTCAGCTCAGAAGTTGACAGCGGCGCAATATACTCCGCCAGTTGTTCAAAATCGGATGCGACCAGGATGAAACCCATGCCCGGGTCGCGCTGTTTGAGTTTCAGTATGCGCTCGACCCCGGCGGCGTTCTCCGGCAGGCAACCCAGGCCATAAACAGCCTCGGTCGGGTAGGCCACAATACCCCCGCCTCGCAATATTCTGGCGGCCTTACGGTATTGAAATGACTTTGTCATCGAAGCGCTGCTGGTTTTAATGGCCTGTTCGGGTCTGAACTCTCTCTAGAACGGATCGGCGTCTGCCTGACTGGCAGCGGACTTCTTGGTAGCTGCTTTCTTGCGCGCCTTTTTCTTTGCCTTCTTCCTGGTCTTTTTCTTTGCTTTTTTCTTTGTCTTTTTCTTTGCGGTATTCTTTGCAGTAGTCTTTTTCTTTTGAGCCGCTTTTTTCTTGCTGCCCTTTTTGCGTCTTACAGGGGCCGCGGCAAGCAACTCCACGCACTCTTCCAGAGTCAGAGTTTTTGGTTCGCGGTCTTTTGGCACCCGTGCATTTTTTTCCTTGTCGGTGATGTACGGGCCATAACGACCGTTGAGTACCTGTATGCCTTCATCCTCGAAATCGAGAATAAGTCTGTTGGCGTCGGCGAGTTTTTTCTCGGCGATCAGCTCCAGCGCCCGTGGCAGAGCGACTGTATAGGGATCATCATCGCGCATCGATACGAATTTGTCCCCGTACTTGATATAGGGCCCAAAGCGACCAATGCTTGCCGATACCGGCTCCCCTTCCTCGGTGGCACCCAGCTTGCGCGGCAGCTTGAACAACTCCAGTGCCTCATCCAGTTCGATCGCGTCCATTTTCTGGCCGGGTCGAAGACCGGCAAACTTTGGCTTGTCCTCGTCATCGCGTGTGCCGATTTGTACAAACGGGCCATAGCGACCCATACGTATACTGACGGGCCGGCCGCTTTTTGGATCGGTTCCAAGCTCGCGAGCCTGAGCAACTTCACTGCGCGTGAGGTTTTCTTTTTCTTTTACGAGCTTGTGAAACGGTACCCAGAACTCGCGCATCAATGGCACCCACTCTTTTTCTCCACGCGACACTTCGTCAAGTGCGTCTTCCAGTTGCGCGGTGAAATCATAGTCCACGTACTGCGGGAAATGCTTGGTCAAAAAGGTGATGACGACCTTGCCCATTTCCATCGGTATGAATCTGCGTTTGTCCATATCGACATATTCGCGATCGCGGAGCGTCGAAATAATGCTGGCGTAGGTGGACGGCCGGCCGATTCCATACTCTTCAAGTGTCTTGACCAGGCAGGCTTCCGAAAAACGTGGAGGCGGTTCGGTAAAATGCTGCTCGGGCAGAACCGCGAGCACCTCAATGGTTTCCCCCTCCGCCATCGGCGGCAGCCGCTTGTCACGATCATCGCTGACGCTGTCATCCTGGCCCTCGGCGTATACCGCCAGGAAACCGGGCTTGACCAGCACCGATCCGTTTGCCCGGAATCTTGCCAGAGACGCATCATCGGTTACCAGATCCGCCGACACCGTATCGAACAAGGCGTGGATCATCTGGCAGGCCACAGTACGCTTCCATATCAGGTCGTAAAGTTTGAACTGATCGGTCTCCATGTATTGCTTTATGGATTCCGGTGTAATTACTGCTGATGTCGGGCGGATTGCTTCATGCGCTTCCTGCGCATTTTTTGCCTTGGTTTTGAATGTCGGTGCCTCATCGGGCAGGTTGTCTGCGCCGTAGCGATCCTTGATCAGCGCACGCAGTTCGGTAATGGCATCCGCCGCCAGTGTCACGGAGTCCGTACGCATATAGGTGATAAGGCCAATCTCGCCGTCACCTGTATTCACGCCTTCATACAAGCGCTGGGCGGTGCGCATGGTTCTTTGTGCGGTAAATCCCAGCTTTCGTGAGGCTTCCTGTTGCAGGGTTGAGGTAGTAAACGGTGCCGTCGGGTTGCGCTTGCGCTGTTTTTTCTCAATTTTGCTGACGGTGAGCGTGCCCTGGGCAGTGTCTTTTACGGCTTTGTCCGCTGCCAGTGCGGTCTTTTCGTCTTCGAAACTGAATTGCTCTACCTTTTCGCCTTTATACTCTGCAAGCCGCGCGGAAAACTCCTGGC
>CBDUSC010000162.1:0-4981 GCA_965369735.1 uncultured bacterium | reverse complement strand
ATGACGGCCGCCGGTCTGAACCTGGGAGAACAGCCATCGGTCATATCGGCAATACTCAAATATCACAACACCGAAGGCATGCGCCAGGTGATCAACGATGCCATGGATGTGCATGGCGGTCGCGGTGTTTGCATTGGACCGCGCAACTACCTGGCATCGACCTATCGCACTTTACCCGTTGCGATCACCGTGGAAGGTGCAAACATTCTGACGCGCAGCCTGATCATCTTTGGCCAGGGAGCCATCCGTTGCCACCCGTACATACTCAGGGAAATGCTGGCTGCCGGGGATGAAGATCATGCCCGGGGGCTCAAAGAATTTGACGATGCCATGTTTGCGCATGTGGGCTTCACTATCTCCAATGCCGTACGCGCATTTGTGACCGGGTTGACCCGCGCAGTATTTGTACAGGTCCCGGATACCGGCCCGATGAAACCCTATTTGCGACAGCTATCGCGCATGAGCGCAGCATTTACTTTTGTTGCGGACGTTACGCTTTTGATGCTGGGTGGCGAACTCAAGCGTCGTGAAAAACTGTCGGCGCGATTTGGCGACATTTTGAGTCATCTGTACATGTCCTCCGCGGTCGTGAAGCATTTTGTAGACCAGGGTCAGCACGAAAGCGATTTGCCACTGGCACAATGGGCGCTGGAAGATTCGCTGCACATCATGGAGCAGCGTATGGAACAGATCCTGAACAACTATCCCAACCGTGTGCTGGGTCGCCTGCTGCGTTTTGTGATCATGCCTGTTGGTCGCAGCTACCGCGGTGCCGACGACAAACTGGGCCACCAGCTCGCAAGCCTGTTGCTGGAGCCATCTGATGCCCGCGATCGCCTGACCGATGGCATGTACATCAACACCGACCCGGCGGATCGGGTTGGCAGAGTCGAAGCTGCATTCCAGAAAGCGGTGTTATCAGACCCGATCGAGACGCGTATACGCAAAGAGACGGGATTTCTCGTTACCGCCTACGATTACGAGGAGCCGATAGCCAAAGCACTGGCTGCCGGCGTCATCAATGACATGGAGGCGAAGCTTGTGCGCGAGACCAAACAACTGGTCGCCGATGCATTGCAAGTGGATGTGTTCCCGGGCGATGCCGCGGTTACCAGCGACAGCGGTGACGTAGCGCACGCTGGCTGAGGATAATTTGTTAGCAAAAAAACGCCCGCATATGCGGGCGTTTTTTTTACGCGTGATTCAGGGTCGCTTTTTGCCCGTGATCATGGCCTTGATCAGATTTTCGCGGTGTCTTTGACTGCCAAGCAACACGCCAGCCACATGCAGGATCAGCAACAGCAGTGTGATATTGGCCATCAACTCATGAATCTCTTCCACGCGCTCCTTTGCGCTGTCCTCATCGTCGTGCGTGTCGGCATCGACCAGTTGATCCGCCATGGAATGCTCGTTCTCCCCGATGGTCTCGGCCGGTTCTTCATCTACCAGGAATGCCAGCGGACCGGCATGTTCCTCCAAAGCATACAAATACATCCCGGTGCTGACATTACCCAACAGACTGATGATCAAAAACAGGATCATCCAGGCACCGGCCGGGCTGTGACCCAGGTATCTTTTGGCGCGTGATCGCAAAAGATCGAACAAATAGCCAATCGCCCGACCTGGCGAATAAACAAACTGCGAAAACCGCGCATACTCGCTGCCGAAAAATCCCCAGATGATACGCAGCACAACCAGGCTGGCGATCATGTAGCCGTTCGCTACATGCAGCCATTCAGGTTCGCCGCGTGTCAACAGCGCAACTATGACGCCAATGAACAATAGCCAATGGGTTATGCGGACAAGCCTGTCCCACACATATACTGTGTTTTGCTCAGGCGTTGGCAATGGCGCGTAACACGCGGGAGGGTTCGGAGACACCATAACCCTGAGCATAGTCGATGCCCATGCCCCGCAGCATGGTGATGATTTCTTCGTTTTCGGCAAACTCGCCAATTGTTTTCTTACCTGTGAGATGACCAATCTCGTTAATCGATCGTACCATTTCACGGTCAATAGGATCATGCAGCATTTCTTTGACAAAGCTGCCATCGATTTTCAGGAAATCGACCGGGAAATGCTTGAGATAACCAAACGAACTCAGACCGGTACCGAAATCATCCAGCGCAAACATGCAACCCAGTTCCTTCAGCGACTGGATAAAGCGGTTGGCTTGTGAGTAACTGGCAATTGCCGCCGTCTCGGTAATTTCAAAACAGATTTTGCTGGCATCCAGACCCGAGCGTGTGAACTGCTCGACCACGTACGGCAGGAACTTGTCATCGCCAAGACTTTGGCCCGAAAGATTGATCGAACACATGGTCAGGCGCTCGCGCTCATCGGCTTCGGAGACCAGCCAGCGGAATGCATTTTCGATCACCCAGCGATCGATCTGCGGCATGATGCCGTAGCGCTCAGCCGCAGCGATAAACACAGCAGGTGTCACAATGGCACCCTGCTCATCGCGCATACGCAGCAGCAATTCATAGTGCTCGCCGGTATCTTCTTCCTGCAATGGCAAGATTGTCTGCCGGAATAACTCAAAGCGCGATTCTTCCAGCGCGTTGTTTAAACGCGCCGCCCACTGCATTTCCTTGCGCCGGCGCATGAGATCGAGGTCGTTTTCCTCGTAACTGTGGATACGGTTGCGGCCGGCTTCCTTGGCAGCGGCACATGCGCTGTCGGCTGCACTCATCAGCGCCGCGACATCATCATTTTCTGCAGTAATCGGCACCACACCGATGCTGCAGCCAAGACGAAAAATCCGGTCATCCCAGATGAATTTGAACTCGCGAACAGCCTCGCGCAGCGCCTCGGCGCTTTTCATCGCTTCATCCAGCGTGCACGACTCCAGCAGCACGCCAAACTCGTCGCCGCCCAGCCTGGCCAGCGTATCGCGCCAGCGAATTTTGGATTTCAACAACGCGCCAAGCTGGCCCAGCAAGGCATCGCCGGCGCTATGACCGCAGGAATCGTTGACGATCTTGAACTGATCCAGATCGAGATAACACAATGCATATGACGTTTCGCGCGCCTTTGCGCTCTTTAGCGCGCGCTCAAGGCGGTTTTCGAATTCGCGGCGATTGACCAGCCCGGTCAGCATGTCGTGGCTGGTGTGATAGCTGAGCTTGCGGTTGAGCTCGCGGGATTCGGATACGTCGTGGAACACCAGCACACCACCGGTCACCTGCCCGGTACCATCGCGGATCGGTGCAGCGGTGCAATCGATATACAGCTCGTTGCCATCGCGGCGGATCAACAGGGTCGGTCGTACCGATTTGAGCGAGCGATTGCGGCGCATGGATACCGCCATGGGGTTTTCCAGCGGTTCGCAGGTTTCTTCGTGGAAACCGCGGAATATTTCATCTATCGGTTTGCCGGACGCGTCATCCAGCCTCCAGCCGGTCAGCTCCTCCGCAACCGGGTTGAGATACTCGACGCGGCACTCACCGTCGGTGGTAATAACGCCGTCACCAATGGACTGCAGCGTAATCTGCGCGCGTTCTTTCTCCCGGAACAGCGCTTCCTCGTAGAGTTTGCGGTCGGTGATGTCCAGCTCGACACCCACCAGGCGTTTCAGTCTTCCTTTTTCGTCTTTGAGCCCTTTTGCGCGGCTGATCACCCAGCGGTACTCACCGCTGCGGTGTTTCATCCTGTGTATGCTTTCGACCAGCTCGGTTTTGCCATCGAGGTGCTCGCGTATCTTGGATTGCACCCGCGCCATGTCGTCCGGGTGCACAAGTTGTCGCCAGTCAGGTGAATCATTCAGCTCGTCTTCCTCGTAACCGAGCATGGCTTTCCAGCGTGGCGAGAAAAACACGGTGTTATTGCGAACGTCGTAGTCCCACATACCGTCATTGGCGGCAAACAGGGACAGTTCGTTGCGCTCATGGACGTTCTTCAGATCGTGTTCCATTCGCAGGCGTGCAAGACCCGATGCGAAGCTGGTACCCAGCAGTTTCAGCAGCAGGTGCAGGTTCACATCCCAGTTGTTTTGTCCATGGCAACTGCACAGCGCCATAAAACCGCCGACATGACCCTGAACATCAAAACCGATCAGTAACATCGATCCGATGTTCATCGCAGCCAGACGATCGGCATCCACCTTTTGCTTTTCCGGCGCGTCATCCATGTTGCGATACTCGAGTATGCGCATGTGTTTGAGACGTGCCTTCAGCCAGGGCAACTCATCCAGATCCTGACCGGTCATGACTTCTGGGTTGCACTGGGAAAACAGACCGCCGGCGGAACTCACCTTGTCTATACGATCGCCGGCCTGGTTGAGCAGCGCGATGAATACCGCATCGGCATTACTGACATCGCGCAGGGATTCAAGGCTGCGCGTCACGCATTCGTCTGCGTCATCGCGTGTGAGATTCTGGAAGTCGACAGCGATTTTGGTGTAAATCACATCGAGACCACCATTCGATCGCACACCGGGATGTACGGTGAACGGTGGTTCTACTATGTCCGAGGCGGACAGTCCTGGTTCCTTTTGACCGGAGCCACTCGTCATTGCGAAAAACCCCGCAGATTAACGCTCCACTCCGCCGACTCTCCGGCCGGCCTGCCATGACTACAAACTAGTCACTTAGCCCGCATTGTGACAATTTTTTCGAAGAAAGCAAGCTAACTCGCTGTTATTTTTACGGATAGATCAAAACACCCGAAAAATAAAAGTGCGCATACCCGCATCCATTCTCCCAAATTGCAGCGATTGAGCAAGGAATCGCATCACAGTCCGCCGGACATGACATAAACGCATTGCGTCAACCGACTTCAAGCTGATGCGTTTTATCCCTCGTTAGCCAGTCTTTTGTGAATCTAGGAGAACAATCATGTACCCCCATCATGGACGAAACCTGGTGCTCTGGCTGTTGCTTGCAGTATTGAGTGCCTGTAGCGGCGGATCCGGGTCAGGCAGCAGCACAATTCAAAGTGCCACCGGAAACACCACCATCGACTGCGATCCCAATGACCC
>CBDUSC010000161.1:0-4982 GCA_965369735.1 uncultured bacterium | reverse complement strand
GGTAACCAGTCGTTCTTCGACCGGGTGCTGATCCTACCTCATCAGTGCAATGGCAAACACACGCAGTGCATCTCCGTGCGCATTCCCGTTGTCTGTCGCAATGCTCAGCCAGGCAAATGATTTTGGATACAGATCGGGGTCATTGTCGGCGTCGTTCGACATGGCAAACAAATAATACCGGCCGAGATAAAACTGACACCAGGCGTCGCCCCCCAATGCACATTTTGTGAGTGTCTCACCTGCTTTTGCTGACCAGAACTGGTAATTACGCTCGCCTTTCCTGGTTTCAGCGATCATGTATGTCGCGATCGCATCGCCCTTTTCGGATAATGGCTTGAGCTGCTTGTATGCCCGGCCCGCGTAGTTCTTTGCCAACTTTACTTTGTTGAGCGGCATATCGGGAAGATTGAGCCGATAGGCTTCGGACAGGCCATACAAAGCGTATGGGTCGTCGTCATTTGCAGCGATTCGATACCAGTGAATCGCCGCATCGATCTCGAGATACTTCATCTCATAATATTTCTCGCCGATCCTGTGAAAACCAGGATCGCGCATTGCGCCCAGGTAATATGCGGCGCGCGGATTTCCATTTTGCGCCAGCGGCAACAGTGTGTCCCAGGCATTGCGATAGTCGCGTTGTTCAAAATACCGCACGCCGGTATCGAAAGCCTCAATATCGGTCGATTCTTCCTGAGCGGATAGCGGGTTGACCGGGAGCGTCAATAGCAGCGCCAGCAAAAAAACCTGCTTGTTTGACCGCCCGTTCATCGTCTATGAGCGTTTGTGCCAAAGAGCCAGAACGTCAGCTTCTTTTTCAGCACTTATCCCTGAGCGAATATTTTTTCTTCTCTCCTCCGGCTGTTCAGCCCACCAGTTCAGGGTGTCTTTTACCGTTTGATCGATCCCGCGATATTTCAGGCCGGCCTGCCGGGCCTTTTCAGACTGAATTTGTCCAAAGCCTGCAAACTCGCCGCTGGCCGGAAACCACGCTGGCATATCACTCCATGGACGTACGCCCTGCTCTTCGAGAAACGACGCATCCACCCAGGCGAATCGTGCATCCGAACCGCTGACGGTTTTGCATGACTCCAGCATTGCGCTCATGGTGAGCGCACCCGGTGGTGACACCGCGTTAAAAAGACCCGTGGTGGATTGCTCTATGCAATGCACGATCCACTCGGCCAGATCCCGAACATCGATGACTTGTATAGGTGTACGGCCGTCTCCCGGCGCCAATACCTCACCACCACCTGATATTCGTACCGGCCAATAGGTAAATCGGTCCGTTTTGTCGCCGGGGCCGACGATGAGACCGGGCCGTATGGTGGTAACTTTGCCCGGCATCGCAGCCTCTGCCGCCTGCTCGCACAGTGCCTTTAGCGGGCCATAGGTCTCGCCATTGACTTCTTCGACCGATGGATCGGGCATGCTTTGGATCGCATAGTGCTCATCCATCATCGGCAACGAAAAATCCGTATACACCGAGATACTCGATATGAACACATATTGATTGCAGGCATTGGACAAAAGCCGGGCCGAATCCGAGACCAGCCTCGGTATGTAACCCGAGGTGTCGATCACCGCGTCCCATGAACGGCCTTTGAGCGCAGCCAGATCACCATCGCGGTCGCCGCGCAATTGTTCAAGATCGCTGAACAATTCCGGGTTGCTGCGACCCCTGTTGAACAAGGTCATTTCGTGGCCCCTGGCCAGGGCGGCACGGACCGTGGGCGGCCCCAGAAAACCGGTGCCCCCAAGAATAAGGATTTTCAGTTTTTTGGTCATGGCAAGCTGCCCGGCCATACCAGGCATCGCGGCCATGGCAGCCAGCAACTGCACAAACCGGCGTCGGCTAAACGGCAAAGCTCACCCCTTTCGTTATTTGTCCGACCGGCGGCAGGCTTCCCGGTTCCCGGTAGCCTTGCAAAAACAAGTGTGCGCGGCTACTCCTCCGGCGAATAACCTGGGAAATCGATTGTTTCCCAGCGCTGCGTTTCTTCGTGCCGCGCCTGCTTTTTGATCGAGTCAATCAGGGTACGATCGTTCCACTCGACGACTTCATCTGCATATTCAGCAAGAATATCCGCCACCTTGGCATCACTGCCAAAATGGTCCATGACGATAATCGGCTTTTCCTTGGCTTTCGCGGCATTCACCATGAACTCAATCATGTCGCGATATCCATCGTACAAGCCCGCGCAAATAATAACGGCCTCCGCATTTTCCATCTGCTTGAGCAGCACGTCCTTCATGGCTTCCTTGCCACCGGGGTTCGGCATCTGATCAGGATCGCTGTAATTCAAGTAATAAAAACGATCGTCGCTTTCTATAAACTCGAACACGCGAAGGTAATCTTCGTGTTTTTCGAAGACATGACTGACAAAAAGCCGAATTGGATTGTTTTGAGAAACCATAGCCTGCTCCCGTTGCTCAGACCTAGCAATGCCATTACTCAGCTATGTTCAAGTGTAACGGATGTTTGGTCTTGGCGATTGTTCCGGTAACATTGTGGCAGGCGACTTCGGCACCTGGCGGGGATGGATCAGCCCGCGGGGCCCTATCTCTATTTAACATGATAAAAAGTTTATAACTAATTGATATTATTTAATTACAAACGCTGATGCGACTGCTTTTGTACAATATTCGCTATGGGGCGGGTGCCGGGCCTGCTTTTCATTTGCCAGTGCCCGGTGCGGGCTATCTCAAGGACAGCCGCAATAACATCAACAAGATCACCGCCTTCATCAAATCCATGGACCCCGATATCGTCGGGCTGATCGAGGTCGACACGGGTTCCATACGTACGGGCGGGGAAAACCAGGTCGAAGTGATGGCGGATTCCCTGGGGCATTACTCCTCATACCAGTGCAAATACGGTGCAGGCTCGCTGAACAACCATTTGCCGATCGTCCGCAAGCAAGGCAACGCGTTTCTGGCCGCGCCACGAGTTCATGGCGAACGATTTCACTATTTCGATACCGGTATCAAACGCCTGATTATCGAACTTGAACTGGATGAGCTTGCGGTATTCCTGGTCCATTTATCCTTGAAATACCGTCATCGTCATTACCAGCTTCGACACCTGCATGGCTTGATAAAGGCGAGCGATAAACCCGTAATCGTTGCTGGTGATTTCAATACGTTCTGGGGCGAGCACGAAATCTACCTTTTTATGGAAGCAGCCGGGCTGCGTAGCGCCAATGAACAGGGCCTGCCCTCCTACCCCAGCCGTGCACCGCGCAAGGAACTGGATTTCATCCTGGTCAGCAAAGGAATCGAAGTTTTAACATTTGAAATCCCGGATATAAGATTGTCCGATCACCTGCCACTGGTATGTGATTTCGAAGTACTTGGAGAACAAAAATGACGGATAGCCATAACTGGCACGTGGAACGCGACAATGACAATGTTGCCTGGCTGGGCCTGGACAAAAATGAATCCAGCGCAAATGTCCTGTCAGGAAACATTCTGATGGAGCTGAGTGATCGATTGAATGAAATTGCGCAGGATCTGCCAAAGGCACTGATTATTCACTCGATGAAAAAAAGCGGGTTTGTCGCCGGCGCTGACATCAAGGAATTCACCGGTCTGAACAACCCGATCGAGGCTTACAAGCTGATTCGACCCGGTCAGCAGGTCATGGACCAGCTCGAACAACTCAACTGCACGACCGTTGCGATGATCAATGGTTTTGCACTGGGCGGTGGTCTCGAACTCGCGCTGGCCTGTGACTATCGAATCTGCGTAGATTCTACAAAGGTAAATCTGGGCCTGCCGGAGGTTCGGCTGGGTATACATCCGGGGTTTGGCGGCACGGTACGCGCAATTCGATGCGCGGGTGTCACTCATGGTATGGACATGATGCTGACAGGCCGAAATATCAAAGCAAACAAGGCGCTGTCCATTGGACTGGTCGATGCGATTGCGCCCATGGATGAGCTGAAAAACGCCGCAAAAAAAATGGCGCTGGATCCACCGGCAAAACGCGGCTTGCCCATCAAGGAGCGCTTGCTGAACTTCGGACCGGTACGCGGGCTGATTGCAAAAACAATGGAAAAGAAAGTCGCGCAAAAAGCGCCCAGAAACCACTATCCTGCGCCCTACGCGATTATCGATCTCTGGAAGCGCTATGGTGCGGGCGACAAACAATTCGAAGCTGAAGCCCGATCTATTGCCGAGCTCGTATGCGGCGAAACATCGCGCAATCTCGTGCGAGTCTTTTTACTGCAGGATCATTTGAAAGGGCTGGGATCGCGATCCAAATGCCATGTCAAGCGAGTGCACGTCGTTGGCGCCGGCGTCATGGGCGGAGATATCGCTGCCTGGTGCGCGCGCTCCGGTCTGGATGTGACATTGCAGGACCGGGGACAGGAGTACATTGACAAAGCAATGGCCCGCGCTCACGAGTACTTTAAAAAGCGAATACGTGATCCGGATGAAGCTGAAGGCGCAAAAAACCGGCTGGTATCAGATGTTGAGGGATCCGGTATCGATGAGGCGGACATCGTCATCGAGGCAATTTTCGAAGACCTCGAAGCAAAGCAAAAGCTGTTCGAGGATATGGCTGCTCGCCTGAAACCCGATGCCATTATGGCGACCAACACATCGAGCATCGAGTTACAGCAGATCGCAAGCGCGCTGCCACAGCCGGAACGGCTCATAGGCATTCATTTTTTCAACCCGGTCATCAAGATGCCACTGGTTGAAGTCATTTATACCGATGAAACGCCGCAGGAAATTATTGATGCCGCGTTATCGTTCACACGCCGCATCGACAAGTTGCCGGTTCCGTGCAAAAGCGCACCGGGTTTCCTGGTCTACCGCGTGCTTATGCCCTATATGATGGAGGCTGCATTGCTGGCCGAGGAAGGCGTACCGCTGGCTGCCATCGCTAAAATTGCCACCCGGTTTGGCATGCCAATGGGTCCGAGAGCACTGACCGATCCGGTTGGCATCGATGTTGGCTAGCACGTTGGGAAACT